>JAQXEB010000058.1 GCA_029251065.1 Luminiphilus sp. | reverse complement strand
ACCCACAAATTGTGTTTAACGACGGCTTTTACGACCTAGTCGATGTTCGCATTCCTGAGGGCACCCTACTCAAACCGAAGTACCCTGCCGCGCTCTCAGGCAGAACGCATGCGTTGGGTCGTATTTTCGATATTTTAGGTGCTCTGCTGGGTATGGGTGCGCCCGAAATGATGTTGAGTGCGGCCGGGTTTTCCGATTCTCCGCACCTTTTTTACAGCGGTTACGACAAAAAAGGAGAATGGTTCCAACTTTTCCAGATTGGATTTGGTGGCGTCCCCGGTCGCCCGGTTGGCGATGGACCTGATGGGCACAGTCTCTGGCCTGGTTTTACCAATGTGCCTAACGAGTTTATTGAGTCCTATTTTCCGCTCTTGATCGAGCGCTATGAAACGATTCCAGACTCTGGCGGCGCGGGTTTACACCGCGGCGGGAACGGCCTCTCGGTGGCGTATCGCTTCCTGGCGGACGGTGAGATTGGTATTCATGATGAGCGCTGGCTGACTTACCCGTGGGGTGTTCTGGGCGGTGAGACGGGTTTGCGTTCAACCAAGCGGTTGGTGACGACCGACGGTCGAGAGCAGTGGTTGCCGGCGAAAGTTGAGGGAATCAAAGTCAAAGAGGGCGATGTTCTCTACTTTAATACCTGGGGTGGCGGTGGCTGGGGTGATCCCTACGCGCGTGACCCTGAGCTGGTGCGCACCGATGTGGCACGTGGCCTCGTAACGCCTGACGGTGCGCGGCGATATGGGGTTGTCATTACGGATAATCATTCTGTCGATGCGGCCGCAACAGCCTCACTGAGGGCGACGTTAGTGGCCGAACGCGACGATATCCCTTTGTTTAATCGAGGCGGGACGATTGAGGAGCTGCGGAGCCGATGTGAGGCAGAAACACACCTGTCCGCACCTGTTTCACCCACTTTTTAGTTAACTGCGTATACACCAGGTGATTGGTGTTGGGGCTGGCGATATTTGCCTCAGAACGAACGCGTTTTATAACAAGCCCTCGCCAGTATCGGGCAAAAAAAGGAGTCAACGTATGTTGAGCAAAAAGTCACCGCTTATCCTGGCTGTATTTACAGCCACAGCCGCGGTTCACACGCCCCTTGCGGTCTCACAAGAGTCTAGCTTTGCCATTGAGGAAGTCGTTGTCACTGCGCGAAAGCGAAGTGAGAATTTGCAGGAAGTCCCTATTGCGATCAGCGCGATTGATGCGGCAACGATTGACCGCGCAGGTATTGAGCGCGCAGGGGACTACATCAGTCTAATTCCGAACGTGACGTTGGTTGATACCGCCAACGTGGGCGATACCCAAGTCAGTATCCGCGGGATCGTGTCCACTCGCGATGCCGAGTCGACCTTTGCCTATGTGGTCGATGGGGTACTCAGCACCAACCCCAACAGTTTTAATGAAGAGCTTTTTGATGTTGAGCAGATCGAAGTTCTCAAAGGCCCGCAGGGAGCACTGTATGGTCGAAACGCCGTGTCAGGCGCCATTTTAGTCACCACTAAAAAGCCGGGTGACGAGGTTGAGGCTGAAGTTGCGGTAGGTGCCGGTAACAACAGCTCGTTCAAAGCGCGTGCAATGGTCAGTGGCCCTATCGGTGACAACATGGCCGGTCGTATCGCCTTTAGTAGGAGAGAGACCGATGGTTTTTACAGCAATAGTTTTACCGGTAAAAAAGGCACGGTCGATTACTTAGAGGACAACAGTGCCCGAGCGCGCTTGGTGTGGAATGTGAGCGACGATTTAGAGCTCGATTTTCGCGCCGGCTACACCGACATCTCGGGGGGCGCTATTAACTTTAACGCTGCTTTTGCGATCCCTGCGTTTGAGGCCGCATTTGGCAGCCCTGCGTTTTTTGCTGACCCTAACCAACTGGACTTTAACTTTACCTTTAACGTCCCGGGTGAGAACGAGCAAACGACGACTGACTTTTCGGTTAAAGCCGACTACGCCATGGACGGTATGGATTTGATCGCAAGCTTCGCTTACACGGACCTGGAGGAGTACCTTCTTTCGGACGGTACGTCAGCGACCTTTTACGGTTATGAGCTGACGCCGCAGTGTCAAACCGACCGGGCAACCTTAAACAGTTTCACGCGAACAGATCTTTTTGGTCCGGCCGCCGCGCCTTTCCTGGTGCTGCCCTCGGGTGACCCCGCCAATGATTTCGCGGGCGTTTACGGCCCTTACACGCCCACCTCGTGTGACGGTTATCAGTATCAGGAGCGCAACCAAGAAGACATGAGCGTCGATGTGCGCTTGGTGTCGACCGACGAGTCGTCAACGCGTTGGATCGCCGGAGTTTACTGGGCTGAGATCGAGCGAGAGGTTGTCGTGGCGTATGGTGCCGATACCGGAAACGGCTTCCTCAGGCAGCCTTATGTGCCGGCAAACGGGCCGAACCCAACGGATCTTTTGTTCTGGGATAAGTTCGACACCGATGTCATGGCAGTTTATGGGCAAATGGAGTTTGATCTGTCAGATACCTGGGAGCTGGCACTGGCTGCACGCTACGATCGCGAGGAGCGAACAGTCGATAATCAAGTCCCCAACGTTAATAACTCGGGTCTGAACGTCAACCTTGTTGATGCGAACTTTGCACCCTTACCCATCAACCCCGCATTGGCGGGCGGTGCAATAGCAGATCGCAGTGCAGACTTTAATCAGTTTCAGCCAAAGGTCACCTTGAGTTGGGCGGCCTCTGATCAGATCAATTGGTACGCCTCTTACGGTATGGGATTCCGCTCCGGTGGTTTCAATAGCGTTGGCACATCGGACACGCTTAATTTTTGGTTTAACTCGGGTTTTGGAGGTCCAGGTGAAGCGGTCGATGCTCAGCTGCAAATTACAGATGACTACGACAAAGAAATATCCAGGTCGATCGAACTTGGGGTGAAAGCTGAGTACATGGACCGGCGTGTTCGTGTTAACGCAGCGGTCTTTAAGACGGATGTCGACGACAACCAGTTCTTTGAGTTCTTTGCAGGACCATTTGGTCTTTTGCGAACGGTCACGACTATTGACGAGTTAACGATTCGTGGTTTTGAGGTCGATGCGACCTTTGCGGTAACTGAGAATCTGTCGATTTATGGGGGTGCGGGTTTCTTAGACTCGGAGATTTTAGAGAACAGGAATCGTCCCCTTTCGGTCGGAAATGACGTCCCACAAGCACCCAATAACAGCAGTAACTTGGGTGTCCAGTGGGTGAGTTCAGCGTGGTCGGGCGTAGAGCTGGTCGCACGTGTCGATTATCAGCGGGTAGGACAGACCCATTTTCACACGCTTCAGGGTGAGCAGACGCCTACCATTTGGAATGCGTTTTTTGCCCCGGGATTCAATCAAGATTTCTCTAAGTCGGCTCGCGACTCGTACTCTACAGTGGATGCGCGGATCAGCCTCGAAGCGGCGGATTGGACGGTGACTGCGTGGGGCCGCAACATTACCGACGAGCAATACTTACAAGAAGTGATTCCGGCGCCCGAGTTCGGCGGTACATTCAATCATCCTTCGGCACGAGACGCCTACGGGCTGGATGTGACATACCGGTTCTAGTGTGATCACTCGCCATTAAAAAGGGGACGCGCGCGTCCCCTTTTTTTATACCCTAATAAGCGGTGATTAGAGTGCCGCGATCTCCTCGTCGGACAGCCCCAACAGGCCGCCTAAGATCTCGTTGTTGTGCTCCCCAATGGCAGCCCCTGGCCACTGAGTTTCGCCGGGCGTTCGCGACAGCTTGGGCATGATCGCCGGGATCTTAAGAGGCTTGCCATCGATCTCGACCGTTTCGAACATACCGCGCGCGTTGTAGTGAGGATCGTCCATCATGTCTTGAACACTGTAAATCGGCCCCACGGGGACTCTCGCCGCCTCTAACGTGTCAATAATTTCCCTCGAGCTGTGTTGCGCGCACCAGTCCGAGAGTGCCTTATCGATCTTCGCTTGGTGAATGACGCGGCCTGGATTGTGGGCAAGCTCAGGATCTTCAGCCATATCTAATCGTCCGGCCTCGGTCATGAGGCGCTTAAAAATACTATCGCCGTTGCCGCCGATAACGACGTGTTTTTGGTCGCCGCAGAGGTAAGTGTTGGTGGGAACAATTCCCGTGATGGTGCTGCCGGATGGTTCGCGAACAACACCTGCGCCGTCGAACTCTGGGATGATTCCTTCCAGCAAGTTAAACACTGATTCGTAAAGCGCGACATCCACGACTTGGCCTTCACCGGACTGGTGTCGTTGAATAATCGCCAGTGCAACGCCCAATGCGGCGTGTATGCCGGCCACTGTATCGCCCAGTGAAATATTAGGTCGAACGGGCGCTTCACCCGGCTCACCGTTAATGTATCGAAATCCACCATAACCCTCGGTCACCGACGCGTAACCGGGTTTATGTGCAAATGGCCCAGTCTGTCCATAGCCAGAGATGCGCGCATAAATAACCCCCGGATTTTCGCGCTTGACGTCCTCTGGACCCAGCCCCCACTTTTCCATGGCGCCGGGTCTGAAGTTTTCGACCACTACATCTGCCTTACAAAGGAGATCAAGCGCGACCTGCTGACCGCGCTCTGACTTAAGGTCAAGAGTGACGCTTTTCTTATTGCGTCCTAGAGAGTGGTACCAAAGCGATGTACCGTCTCTGACTTCTCGCCATTGGCGAAGAGGGTCTCCGCTGGGCGGTTCCACCTTAATGACTTCGGCACCAAAGTAACCAAGTATGGTCCCAGTAAAGGGGCCGGCGAGAAGTTGCCCGAGCTCTACAACACGAAGTCCTGCGAGGGGTCGTTGGTCTAACATATGTGCTTCCTTGGGAGTGCTTCATCTGTACGCGCGAGTATACGCGCGAGCGGCTGTCACAGCCTTTTTAAAAGTTCGCCGTTCGTTGCTCCATACTATCTGCGACATGATTAAGCGGACATACCCTCCTAATGTAGGCCTGAGTGCTCGATTAAAAAGAGGGCTGTTATGACGCCGGAAAGTCAGTACAGTCCCGAGACTCAAAAATAAAAAAGGAGCGATGTGTGACAGATTTGACCAACAAGGTGATATGGATAACGGGTGCCTCTTCAGGGATTGGTAAGGCATTGGCGCAGACAGCGGCTCAGCAAGATACAAAGCTCATACTGTCGGGAAGAAGAACCGAGGCGCTGGATGCGCTTGCCGATGAGCTTGCAGTCGATTGTCTCGTTTTACCGTTTGAGGTCACTGATTTCGAGGCACTGGAACACAAGGTAGAAGAGGCTTGGGCGTGGCAGGGCCGTGTTGATATTCTGGTCAACAATGCGGGTATCAGTCAGCGCTGTTTAGCGATCGATGCCAAGCCTGAAATTTATACTCAGCTGATCAATATTGATCTCATTGCACCTATATGGCTCACGCAACTTCAATTATCACGTATGGCCGACGCGGGTGGTGGTCATATCGTCGCCATCAGCTCAGTTGCCGGTCGAATCGGTGCACCCCTAAGAACAGCGTATTCTGCGGCGAAGTTCGGGCTTATTGGTTATATGGATGCGCTGCGAACCGAAGTCGATCGCAGTCATAATATTAAGGTCACAAATATCTTGCCGGGCTCAGTTGCGACCGACGTGTCTCGAAATGCACTGGCCGGTGATGGCTCTAAAAGGGGCGTATCAGACGCGGTCATTGATTCGGGTGATGACCCCATGGACTGTGCCACTTGCATCTGGGACGCCGTCAATACCGATACGCCGGAAACTATTTTTGCCAAAGAAATGGAGCTGGGCTTGGCGCAGATGCGGCACGCTGACCCCGATACGTTCTTTGCAGCCATCTCTGACTTTGGTGCTCAAACGGTGGAGGCCTACTGGAAGGAACAGAGCGCTCAGGATTAGTTGACGCCGTCTCCGAGACCTCAGCAAGGTTGTCCGCATTTTTGCCACTAAAAGGTTGATCCGGCGACGGTAAAGTCGTGTACAATCTTCGGCCTCCTAAATTTGATGTTTATTTTTAGGGGGTGTTATTAAAGCAATGCTGCATTTTTGAACCTTGTTTTGATAAGCCACTTTGAAGCACGAATATAAGCAAATCACAAAAATCTATAGGAGATTGAATGTGACTAAATTTTTCTCAAGAAAGAAAGCCGCAATTTTGGCGCTGGCCGTGCCTGTTGCAATGGGCTTGCCGGTCCAAGTACTTGCCCAAGACGGTGAAATCGAAGAGGTAATCATTAC
>JAQXEB010000057.1 GCA_029251065.1 Luminiphilus sp. | reverse complement strand
CTATGATGAGCGAACCAGCATGCTGAGCTATCGCTACTTTTTTGGTTGGACAGGCGGCACCTTGATGGGCGCATTCGCAACGATTTTTGTTTTGGTGCCAACGGCGTCAATCAGCAACGGTATGTTCAATGTTGAGGGTCATGGCCAGGTGGGTGCTATCGCTGCCACCGTCATCTTTTTTGCCATTATGGTGTCCGCGCTGGGAACGCATAAGATGATTCCTGAGCTGAAACAGCCGCCCCCCCCTCGCGTATTCAGCCTCAGACTTATTTACCAGGAGGTATTTGAGACGCTGGCGAGTAAGTCGTTCCTCGCCTTGTTTTTAGCCGCCCTGTTTGGCGCTATTGCCACGGGCGTTGCCGCAACGCTCAGCTATTATTTCTCGACGTTTTTTTGGGGCTTTTCCACCGAACAGATTGGTTTAATCTCGCTCAGCGTTGTG
This sequence comes from Luminiphilus sp., assembly GCA_029251065.1. Classification (GTDB taxonomy): domain Bacteria; phylum Pseudomonadota; class Gammaproteobacteria; order Pseudomonadales; family Halieaceae; genus Luminiphilus. Next base: position 15,946 of record JAQXEB010000057.1, on the reverse strand, counting down.
ATTTCCGCCGTGTTAGCGTTCATGATCTCGCCGGCTATTTCGCAACGATTCGGGAAGAAGCGCGGGGCTATTACTGTGGGTTTTCTGGCCTTTACCGTCTCACCGGCGCCAATCTTTCTTCGCTTGATGGGGCTCATGCCCGACAACTCTGATCCGATGCTGTTTCCGCTGATCTTAATGATCACAGTGGTCGATGTCGCACTGATCATCACTTACCAAACCCTTTCTTCAGCAATGATCGCAGACCTTGTGGAAGAGGCAGAGATCAAAACAAGGCGTCGCAATGAGGGCGTATTTTTTGCATCGTTGACGTTTGTTCGCAAGGTGACTCAGGGGATTGGTGCGGCGGTTGCAGGTGTCCTTCTGACAGCGAGTCAGTTTCCTGTTGGGGTGGCGCCGTCGGATGTGCCCGACACAGTCTTAACCAATTTAGGTTGGCTGTACGTCCCTGTTATTTTCACCGTCTGGATGTTGATGATTGCGTGCCTATCCCTTTACTCGCTTGACAGGGCGAAGCATGAAGCTAATTTGGCAACGCTTGAGGGTGATACTGAGCGCTGAGCGGGCGGACGTCTTTGGCCGCCTACAGGCGGAGTGGGCGTCGTGCCACCGCTGGAGGTGCGTGTCATCAATGTTCTTCTGTATAGGAGAAATAGGCAAAATCGGCAGTGGCAGCCTGTCCCGACAGATCGTGGGCGGCCAGTCCCAAAAAGGTTCCGGTAAATTGTTCGCCCGAGACCCGTCCCGCTTGATCCGTTAAACAGGTCATGTCTAGGCGCACTGGGAGTTTTATCCACGGCGCCTCCTTGGTTTCCTTGTAAAAGACCTCAGCGTATGACGCTTTAATTTCACAGCGCAAAAAGGTCGTCTCTGTGATGAGTGAAATGCGTTCAGAGCCCAACGGGTAGTCATTGAGCAAGTGTTCATTCGCAAGGCAGCTGACCACACTGAGTACCCGTCCTTGGGCCGGGTCATGGGTGATATGTACGTAATGAAATTTTGTTGAGTTGTAGTAAATCATGAGCCCTGCCAGCGACTGAAAATGGCGAGGTGTAAATTCAAGACAAGTCTCTACGGTACAGTTCCAGTCGGTCATTCGGGTCGCGATCAGCGATTGTTTGAATACACTGCCGGGTGATTCACGACCCGTAATTCGCAGAAACCCGGGTCGTGCCGTTAATGAACACCAGCTGTTTGACTCGCTGTCGCGGAGCCACTGGTAGTTGTTGGACAGTGTTTGAGTGTCAAAGACGTCGCAGAACGCGCGTGCCCGAGTGGGTGTAGCGGTTTGCTCACTAGCATTCGGAAAACACAGCGGCGGGCGAGTTTCACCATTGGGTTGTCTAATCCATTGATCGTCGGTGAGCACCACATTTGCCAAGCCTGACTCGCGGCCCATGGGACTGTGTTGGAGTGCTTTTGTTCGGCGACTACACAAAAAGGAGATGGCGTAATCGTCGTCCCCCAGGTGAACCAGCGAACCGTGGCCGCTGCGCTGCAATGGCCATTGGGTGTGGGCGCGCGACGTCATAATGGGACCCTGAGGATCGAACACATAGGGGCCATTAATCGATCGACTGCGCGCTACAGAAATTGCATGGCCGTATCCCGTACCGCCCTCAGCCAAAATAAGGTAGTAGTAATCACCCAGCCGATAGAGGTGTGGGCCCTCAACGAGGCCGATATCACTCCCTTGTGAAATCAGTGACGGCTCACCTTTTAGTTGCAGGTCGGACCTGTCGAGTTCCTGAAGTACGATGCCATGGAAAGGCGTGCGATCGGGTCGATGGTCCCAGATCATATTCAGCCACCAACTTCGACCGTCCGTGTCATGAAAAATGGAGGGATCGAAACCCGAGGAGTTGATGTGTACGGGATCACTCCAGGGGCCAGTGATGTGGGGCGACGTGGTCACGTAGTTGTGAGTGTCTTTAAAATGACCGTCAAAGCGTTTTACGACGGTGTAGGCCAGGTAAAAAAGTCCGCTGGAAAAGCTCAGACAAGGTGCCCAAACGCCGCAGGAGTCAGGCACACCGACGATATCGAGCAGGCGCTTTTCATCGAGTGGTCGTGCGACGAGCGCCCACTCAATGAGATCGTTGGATCGATGCACCTGAATCCCCGGAAACCACTCGAAGGTGGAAGTCGCCATGTAATAGACGTCCTCGACCTTCACCAGTGATGGGTCAGGATTAAACCCCCTGAGTACTGGGTTCTGTACCGGGTGGTGGTTGATACCCTGACTCACGCGAGCTTCGTTTCAAGACGTTCTAAGGTTTCACCTTTCGTTTCGGGGAGACGCCAAATAAGACCCATGCCGAGCAGACCCACGACCGCGAACAGGGCAAACGTTGCAGACGTGCCGAAGGTGTTGAGTTGCCACGGAAACAAAAACTGCACAAGGAAGCTGGCACCGCTGTTAAAGATGGTGGCGACACCAATGGCAATACCTCTGATTCGATTCGGGAATACCTCGGAAAACAAGACCCACATGACAGGACCCAGCGAGATCGCAAAGGACGCCACGAAGCCTAAGATGCCAGCAAGCACGAGGACCGCGTTCACCGAAATCGCTGAGGCAATAATGGCGGACTCATGGTTTCGAGCCACTTGTGGATCGATCTGTGCGGCAACGGCCCCCTTGAAGGCAACGTCACTCTGAAAGACGGTACCCGAGAGTGCCATTAGATTGTGTTTGCTCTTTGCGTCTATCTCGAGCGCGCTGACAGAGGTTTCTGTGAGTGTGTAGGTCGCTTGTCCAAAGCCGTAACTGACGAGTGACATACTGACAATGATCCCAGCAAGGCCTGCAATCAGAAGTGGTTTTCGCCCTAACCGATCGATGAGCACCATGGCGACGACGGTAAAGAGCACATTGGTCAAGCCAACGACCGTCGCCTGCGCAAAGGCGGCATTAGTGCCCACACCGCTTTGTTCAAAAATGGTCGGTGCATAGAAAAATACGGCATTGATGCCCGTTATCTGCTGGACGATGCCAACGGATATGGCAATAAAGAAGGGGACGCGCAACGAGGGCGAGACCAGCTCTTTGAGCTTCTTAAACTGACCCGTTGTTTCATCACCCGAGCGTTTTATCGCCTCAAAGGTGACCTCGGCAACTGCGGCCTCTTGCAGGGTTGCCAGTAACTGCTGTGCCTCGTCTTCTTTGTTGTTTAACGCAAGCCAGCGCGGCGTCTCGGGGACTTGTGTTAAGGCCACCAACCAAACCAGTGCGGGCACGATCTCAAGTCCTAGCATCCAGCGCCAGGTGAGAGTGTCTATGGCCAGTGCCTGAATCCAGTGACTCTCGAGCTGGCTCGCTGACACCAATGCGTAATTGGCAAAGTAGGCGGCACTAAACCCAAGAACGATTGCAAACTGATTAAACGACACGTAAAAGCCGCGCCTCTTTTCTGGCGCAATTTCCGCAATGTACATCGGGGCGATACTGAGCGAGGCGAACGCAAGCCCTCCTATCGCACGGGCGAAAACCAAGGTTTGATAGCTGGGTGCCAAGGCGCTGATGACTGCGGAGACCAAATATAGGACCCCAAGGCCCAAGAGGACCCGTTTTCGGCCTATGGCGTCGGCAATGAAGCCTGATAAGACGCCCCCAATAAGGCCCCCTATCGTCGGTGCACCCACCACCAGCCCGATCTCTAAGTCAGTGAGTGAGAAGTCGGTACTGATATAACCCACAACACCGGAAATAACCGAGGCGTCAAAGCCAAATAGGAAACCACCCAACGCGATTAATGTCGCGAGGCGACCCACACGTCCTGCGTCAAAGGTGTTGTTTTTTGAGCCGTTGCTCATTAAGGCCTCACTTGTTAACGAATGCGCTACTGCGCGTTCAGTGTATGTGACTCTGTTGCTCGAATGCACTCGTGCTTAAGCACTTGGGCGCCCAGCGGTGTACGATCAAATCGATGGCCGCTTACTCGAAAGCTGCTCGTATACCGCGCTCTATTTAATCCTGTGGGCCAATGACAAAGCCGGTGCCTGTCAGGCCGCCTTGTTGCCCGAACGCATAACGTACAAGCAGGCCGCAACGATGACGGCGGCACCCGACCACGTCGAGGCGCCGGGAAATTCGCCAAAGATAAAGAAGCCGATCACTGCTGCCCAAATGAGCTGACTGTAGGTAATCGGCGCCAACCTCGCGGCAGGGGCCCTTGCGTAGGCAAGAGTTGTTAGCGACCAAAAGCTGACGCCAAAAAACGCGGACACCACGTAGCCACCGAACAGAGCCGTTGTGGGCTGACTATCGACTAAGAAAAAGACGGGAATGACGTAAAGCGCCGGCAATGTGTTGGCAAAGAAAGCGACAACGATGGGGTCTTCGCTCTGCGATCGAAACCTCAGTAGCACCACGGAGATAGAGTGGCACAGTGAGGCGAGTATCGGGGCAAGATAACCCAATACAGGTCCCTCTGTTGTGCCTGAAAATAATCGCGTCTCGTTGTTCACAATGAACATGGCGCCCGCGAAGCCGGCCACCGTACCGATAATAACGTCGCGTTTTAACGGCTCTCGCATCAGTAGCCACGCCAGTGGACCGATCATTAATGTGCCCGTGAGTCCCAGTGCTGCTGCGGTGGCCAGAGGAATTTGAGTGACTGACCAAAAAAACAAACTGGCCGCAGAGATCTGGAAAAGGCCTCGAAATAGATGAAAAGGCACTGATCCCCAGCCGGGTAGAGGGGGCCGAAAGAGTAGCCACAGTGTTGAGACTAAAAGAGCACCCAGTGCATAGCGCCAAGCGGTAATCACCATAACGCTCTCATAGACCGACAGACCTTTGATCATGGCATTCATGCAAGAGGCAAAAAAAATGGCGGCTGCACCGAGAAAGTACGGCGAGCTGAGCGTTGCATGTATTCGGGACATAACGACCTGAGTGGGTAGGGACGCATCGCAGTCGGCGTCCCGTGCTATTAAATTTGGTGTTACTGCGTGTCGTGATCGGTAGCGATAATGCCTGCGAGACGTCGAGCGAGCGACTGTTTTTTTCCAAAGTCGGTTTCGCGCAGAAGTTGAATGCGCTGCGCTTGCGGTGAGCCGGCGCCGTGCATTGACTCGGTCAGATACCCGACGGCATTGCGTCCTAAGGTCATATTTTCGATGAGTCGCAGCATTCGCGTTCGATCTTCAGTGCTGACTGAAGACTTTCCCTGCAGGTACTTATCGAGCTTGGGACCAATAGTCTCGTGCTCGAAGTCGGCCTGTGACGGCAGTGTCACCATGAGTCCACCCGCTAAGTCTTGTGCAAGGCGCGAGATCTCATAGGGGAAACGGGTCACGTTGTGCTTGCAGATATTGGCAAGAATCGGATCGTTAATAAACGCCCCGCTCTCGTGCTGTTTGGCTTCGTAAGACGAGGCGATACCCGAGGAGTAAATCGTCTCATTGAGGTGCGTCATCTCGACGAGTTTGTCACGCACGTGGCTTGCGGTTTCGGCCCCATTCATTTCAGCAACACTGGATGCGGCGCCGATCATGACGTCACCAAGCCCTGTTTTACAGACGTAACTGGCGCGGTGGTAGGCGGTGAACCGCGACACCAGTTCTTGAGCAAATTCGTACTCACCATCCATGAGAACGTGCGCCCAAGGAATAAATACGTCGTCGAAGATCACGAGTGTTTCTTGACCGCCGTATTGCGCATTACCCTTGTCAATGTCGCCCACTTCAAGCGCACGGGTGTCACAGGACTGTCGCCCATAAATGTAGGTAAGGCCCGGTGCGGTTGCTGGAATCATGCCAATAACCGCGTAGTCTTTGTCCGACTCGAGCATATTCATGGTGGGCATGACGCATATCCAGTGTGAATTGAGGCCACCGGTCATATGCGCTTTGGCGCCCTTGACGTATAGACCTTTGTCCGTGCGGCGTGTCACGTGCATGAATAGATCAGGGTCAGCCTGGTCACTGGGACGTTTACTCCGATCGCCTTTGGGGTCCGTCATTCCGGCGCCCACAATTAAGTTGCGCGCCTGCGCTTTCTTAAGAAAGGCAAGATAACGCTCGTGGTATGCAGTGCCGTGTTTTTTATCGATATCAAACGTAATGGAAAAAAGGACACTCAGCGTGTCCAGACCGGCACAACGCTGGAAACAGGTGCCCGTAAGTTGCCCCATGCGCCGCTGCATTTTGTTCTTCTGCACAAGGTCTTGAGGCGATTCTGGAATGTGCAGGAATCGATTGATTCTGCGTTCGGTAATCGACGACCAAGCGGTTGCTAGATCGGGTTCATCCTCAGCCAGTTGATACGATGCGGCCATGGCGTTAATTGATGGCCGAACAATGGGGTGGTCGACTGGCTCATCGATGCGTTCACCGAGTAAATACACGTCAAGATTTCGGCCTCGGAGGCTTTCCACGTAGTCGTTTTGACAGGTGAGCTCCCCAAATTGCCGCCACTGTTCTTCCGCGGTGGGTTCGTTGTGCTGGCCTTGCGCTATGTTATTCATGATGATGGCTCTAATTATTAGACCTTCAGTTAAAGCAGAAACTCACGACCGGAGCAACACTCTCTGCATGCGTGTTTTTGTCAGACTCTGCTACATTTGACAGCATTGATGTCAATTTAAGAAGCAAGATCCAAAGGGGGAGTTCATGCCGGCCACAGCGTTTAAAGAACGGAGCTTTGATCCCGACGCGTTGCGCGAGAAGTACCGCGAGGAGCGAGACAAGCGAATTCGCTCAGATGGAAATGACCAGTACACCGAAGTAACCGGTGATTTCTCTCGTTATGTTGATGATCCTTACGTTGATCCCGGTTTCGCGCGTAGTGCTGTGGAGTGCACCGTTGAGGTGCTTATTATTGGCGGGGGCTTTGGCGGTATGTTGGCCGCCGCACGGCTTCGGGATCAGGGCATTAACGACTTAATGATTGTTGAAAAAGGGGGGGGCTTTGGCGGTACTTGGTACTGGAACCGCTATCCCGGTGCATCCTGTGATATCGAGTCCTTGGTGTATTTGCCGTTACTTGAAGAAACCGGATTTATTCCTAAACACAAGTACACCAATGCCAGTGAAACACTGGAGTACTGTCAGGTCATTGCTGATCAGTACAAACTCCACGACATCGCCCTAATGCAGACGCAGATTTTAAGTACTGACTGGGACGAGGCAGAGGGGCTATGGATGGCTCGGACTAACCGAGATGACGTCATAAAGGCGCGTTATGTCATCCATTCAAACGGCCCGCTGAACCGACCCAAATTGCCGGGTATTACGGGAATAGATCGTTACAAAGGGCATACGTTTCATACCAGTCGCTGGGATTACGATTACACCGGCGGCGATACTTTTGGCGGTCTTGATCAGCTTTCAGACAAGCGTGTGGCGGTTATTGGTACAGGGGCGACTGCCGTACAGTGCGTACCGCACCTCGCCGCCGGTGCCAAGGCGCTTTATGTTTTCCAGCGCACACCGTCATCAATCGATGTTCGCAATAATACCGAGTTGGATCCGACGTGGGTGCAAGCCCAGTCCCCTGGTTGGCACCAAAAACGCCGCACCAATTTTGAGTCGATTCTTGCCGGTATGCCCGTCAAAAAAGACTTAGTACACGACGGCTGGACCGAAGTGTTTCGCGACATTTTCGGCGAATTACGGCACTTTCAGCCTTCAAAAGGACGTTTGATGCTTTGGGCCATGGCCTGGCTCGTTACTGGCGCTCGTAAGGAGCGCGGGCTCAAGCAGTACCTCACGGACAAAGCCATGGTGCACATGGGTCTTCAAGAAAAAATGGAGATGGCCGACTTTGCCAAAATGGAAAAAGTCCGAGCGCGAGCCGACAGCCTTGTCGAGAACGCCGAGACGGCCGAGTCGCTCAAGCCCTATTACCGTCAATTTTGTAAACGTCCGTGTTTTCACGATGAGTATTTGCAGTCGTTCAATAGACCTAACGTGACCTTAGTGGACACGGAGGGGGGTGGTGTTGACGCTTTTACTGAGACCGGTCTGATGGTCAACGGCATCGAGTACGACGTCGACTGTGTGGTATTTGCAACGGGCTTTGAAGTCGGGACCGACTACTCTCAGCGCGCCGGTTACTCCATTACGGGTGTCGATGGTCTGACTATTAGTCAGAAGTGGGCGGACGGTATGGCAACGTTTCATGGACTGCACGCCCGAGGCTTTCCCAATGCCTTTTTCTTTGGCCCTCAGCAGTCAGGTTTCACCGCCACATACACCTTTGCACTTGATGAAAACGCGATGCAAACCGCCTACATTTTAAGTGAGCTGAAAAAGCGTGGGGCGACTCGCGTCGACGCGGCCGAGAAGGCCGAAGCGCTTTGGATTTACACCATTAAGCGGGTGGCGCGACAAACCGAAGAGTTCCAGAAATCATGCACACCGGGTTACTACAACAACGAAGGTCACGTTGAGTTTGAGTCCCAAAACACGTTTTATGGCGGCGGTCCCATCGAGTTTTTCAATCTCATGGCGAAGTGGCGAAAGGCGGGTGACTTAAAAGGTCTCGAAATCTCATAGCAGTCCACGTTATGGTTTCTCGGTAGGCACACCACATTGGAAAACGCATGAGCTGGAAACCTGAAGTCGATGAAATCAAGAGGCGCCGTGAGCTCGCACTTGCGCAGGGCGGTGTTGACGCCGTCGCTAAACAGCACAGTCAGAACCGCTTAACCATTCGTGAGCGTGTCGATGAGCTCCTCGACGAGGGGTCGTTTGAGGAGTTAGGCCCTGTCGCTGGGACGCCTGTCTATAACGAGGCGGGAGAGCTTGTTAGTTACGATCCAGCCAACTTCATTCTGGGCTTTGGCAAAGTGAATGGCCGCCGCGTCATTGTAGGCGGCGAGGATTTTACGATGCGCGGTGGCTCGCCCTCACCTGCGGGTCTTCGAAAAAGTGTTTACGCTGAGGATCTTGCCGTTCAGTACAAAGTGCCCTTGGTTCGCTTGCACGAGGGTTCGGGTGGCAGTGTCGGGGGTACTGGAGGTAAAGGTTCCAACCTTCCGGGCCCTGTTAACGCGCCGTCGCGTTTTCGCTCAGTAGCGCAGGCGATGGCAACCGTACCGGTGGCGACCGCGGCGATGGGTGCTGTGGCGGGGCTTCCGGCGGGCAGACTTGTTGCTTCGCACTTCTCGGTGATGTCCAAGAGCACTGCCCAAATCATTACTGCGGGTCCCGCGGTTGTTGAGCGCGCCATGGGTGAGAAGAAGACCAAAGATGAGCTTGGTGGCTGGAAAGTGCACACCAAAAACGGCACCGTCGACAACGGTGCGGACGACGAGCGCGCCTGTATCGAGGAGATAAAGCGTTTCCTCTCCTACATGCCCGATCATATCAACCAGTTAGCGCCCGTTCTGGCGTGCGATGACCCGATCGATCGGTGTGATGCGTCACTGCTTGACGTCGTGCCGCGTGACCGCCGTGTCGCGTTTGAGATGCGCAAGGTCATTAAGGCGGTATTTGATGAGGACAGCTTTTTTGAGATGGGAAAAGGCTACGGCCGCTCTCAAATTACCGGTCTCGCGCGCCTCAACGGGCAAACGGTGGGGGTCTGGGGCAACGACTGTAAGTTTCTCGCGGGCTCGATGACCGCTGACGGTGCACACAAAGCGCGGCGATTCATGGAGCTTTGCGAGGCGTTTACACTGCCCATCGTCACTCTGGTCGATGAGCCGGGGTTTATGATTGGGAGTCAAGCAGAGAAGGAGGCGACCATCAGGCATGGGACATCAGCCGTGCTCACCGCGGCGATGACCACGGTTCCCTGGGCGGCCGTGATGGTTCGCCGGTCGTTCGGTGTCGCGCAGGCGGCGCACTATGGTCCTGAGGCGTATGTGCTGGCATGGCCTTCAGCCGAGAGTGGTCCTTTACCTGTCGAGGGCGGTGTTGCGGTGGCCTTTCGTCGTGAAATCGAGGCGGCGCCGAACCCTGATGCCAAGCGACGCGAGCTTGAGGAGATGCTGGCGGCTAAACAGTCGCCATTCCCACGTGCTGAGGCGCTGTCGGTGCACGACCTGATTGATCCGCGTGAGACGCGGCCTGAACTCTGCAAATGGTTGGCTCGTGTCCAGCCCTTGCTACCTGATTTACTGGGCCCATCGGCCTTCGCCATTAGACCTTGAGACTGGGAGATACGTTGATGACAAAGATCGAGCTGGAAACGGGTGGTTCAGTCTGGAAGCTTCTGGTTGCAGAGGGCGACGTCGTTGTCGAAGGTCAGACCTTATTTATTCTTGAGGTCATGAAGATGGAGGTGCCTTACGAGGCACCTCAGTCGGGAACGGTTACCACGTTGCACATTGCGGAGGGGGACTCGGTCGCTGAGGACGATGTCGCTCTAGAAATTGGTTAGGTTATTCCTCGTAGCTCAGACCCCAGCCATAAGGGAACAGCGGATTAGCCGTATCATCGGGTACGTCTTCCAGCTGGGCTTCCACTTCAGCCATCGACGACGGCAGTTCAAACGGTAGCTTCCCCGCCGGATTGTGTCTGCCGAAGAGGACATCCAGCATGGCTTCATCTGATACCCCAAAGGTTCCCACCAGCGCGCCACTCATGTTCTTAAGCTCGGTCAGGACCGCGGGCCGGTTGAGGTCAACCAAGGTCACCAGCTGACTGACATCGCTGTAGGCCGCGGCCTTGGCAAGAATCTCATCGCTAAACGCCAAATTGGTATCGGGAAAGCGTGTGGCCATCATCTGATCGAAGGTGCTGTCGGTACCGGCCGGTTGGTTGCCATTAAAGACGGTGTTAAGGAATAGCAATACCACGTCGGCCTGCTCGGGCGTATCGACAACCGTTCCGAATTTGGCTGCGACACTGGGCTCTAGGCCATCGACGAAGATCCGGGTCTCAGCGGCTAACGGTAGCGCGCTACTACCGTTGTCGAGCAAGACCACAGCGTTTCGCTGCGCAGTCATACCGAGCGCGACGTGCTGGGGCAGGTTCACTGCTTCTTCGACTGCGCTTTCATCGACGAAGGGCGACTCGAAAAGCCCAAGGTCGAATTTGTTTTTCAAAATCCTGCGAACTGACTCATCGATGCGTGCTTTGCTGATGACACCTTGATTCACCAAATTCACGATGTATTCGGGCTCGCTCTCCCCGCCGTATTGATCGACACCAGCCTCGATCGATTTTAGATAACGTTCTTCCACGGTGAGTGGCTCAACGCCCCATATGCGACCAGTAATAACCCCCCAGTCGGTACAGATGACACCCTCAAACCCGAGCTTATCGCGGAGGAGGTCGGTCAAAATGTAGCGATTGAATGCCATGGCGACGTCCTCATCGGTTTGTCCGGTGGGAATGCCGTAATAGGGCATAACGACACGCATGTCGTTCTCAATGGCGGCGATAAAGGGGGCGAGGTGATAGTCAAAGTTGTGACCTGGGTAGACCTGACTTTCGCCCGATTTGAGGTGTGGGTCTAGACCATCCAACTGAGGGCCGCCGCCCGGAAAATGCTTGACCATGGTCATGACGCTTTGATTGCCCAGGCTCTCTCCCTGAAAGCCCTTCATATAAGCAACGGTCATTTCGGCTGACAGTTCTGCATTTGAGCCAAAGGTGCCAAAGTTTCTCGCCCAGCGGGGTTCAGTTGCCATATCGCTCATGGGGTGAAGCGCTGTGCTGAAACCCATGGCGCGGTACTCGGCTGCCGCAATTTTCCCAAAGGTCTCCAGCATGTTGGCATCTCGACCCGCTGCGAACCCTAGTTGAGATGGCCACTTGGAAACGCCACCCAGGGTAAAGGACGCAATCCCGCCGCCCCGTGGAACCTCGTGAACCGGGTCACTGCTTATCGAGAGCGGAATGCCCAACCGTGTGCGCTCCGCCACGCGCTGTAATTCATTGAGGCGCTTTGCGATGTTCTGAGGGGTGGCACCACCATAGAAATTAAAGTGAGTCAGTGACTTTCGGCTAATAAGTTCTTCAATGGACGTACCCGCATTCATGGCTTCGAGGAAAACGCGAAAGAGGGGGTCGGGCTCAATCAGCACGGGCGGGTGAAACATCTGGCCCACTTTTTCTTCGAGGGTCATTTGGCTCAGAAGATTTTCGACCCGATCGGCCGTGGCAACACGGTAGTCCTCGTAGGGGTCCACTGAGCCATTACGGTTCAAATCACGAAAATCTTGTCCGCTCACGCTGATGGGCGCGGCAACGGATGATTGGGCAAACGACGCCTTCATTTTACTGATGGGCTTTAAGAAAAGGTTGGTCGCGTAAAGGGCTGTCATGACGACAGCCGCGATTATCACGCTAGCGACAAGTTTGATGAGTGTTTTCATACGATGAGTTCCTGCCCCAGTCGACGTGTTCAGTCATGATCTGTTGGGTTAAGGTAAAACGCATGGCCCTAAGCGTCCAATAAAAACCACGGCAGGAGTACGCGGCCCATGTTGAACATGAGTGCTAAAGAGTTGGTCGCCAACATGCAGCAGGGCGAACTGTCGTCTGTTGAGGTCACAGAGTTTTACATCGATCGTATAAAACAGCAGAACGATTCGGTTAACGCGGTCATTGCACAGCGGTTTGAGGAGGCGCTCGTTCAGGCGCATCACGCCGATGAGTGTGCGCGTGCCGGCGAAACAATCGGTGCACTCCACGGCCTACCCATGACGATAAAAGACGCCTATGAAGTGACGGGTCTGACCTGTGAGGTCGGGCACCTACCGTATCAAGGGCGTGTCTCAACCCACGATGCTGTTGTGGTCGAGCGTCTTCGTGCCGCCGGCGCTATTATTCTAGGAAAAACCAACACGCCGCTTCAATGTGCAGACCTGCAAACCTATAACGCGATTCACGGCACAACGAACAATCCGTACAATTTAGCGCATACGCCAGGAGGCTCTTCTGGCGGCGCGGCCGCCGCACTGGCGGCAGGAATGACACCGCTGGAGTTTGGCAGCGACATTGGAGGGTCTATCCGAACGCCGGCGCATTTTTGCGGCGTCTTTGGACATAAACCCACCTTCGATGTGATCCCTCAGCGAGGGCATGTGCCGCCAGCACACGGCGCCCTAACCGCATCGGCGCTGAGTGTCATGGGCCCTTTGGCGCGCTGCGTCGACGATCTAGCGCTTGCTTTCGATGTCACCGCGGGGCTCGACGACCAATCGGGTGCGGGCTTGAGACTGAGTTTGCCTCCGGCGAGCGTGAGTAACGTCCGATCGCTGCGCGTGGGGGTATGGCTGCGCGACGACTATTGCCCCATCGACAACGAAACGTGCTTGGGCATTGAAGCGGCGAGTCGGTCGCTTGAGGCACTTGGCGCCACGGTCCATGAAGCCAAACCCAACTTTGACTTGGCCCGGCACCACGAGACTTATTTAATGCACTTGTCGGCCATTATTGGCGCGGGTTTTAGCGCTCAACAAGTGGGTATGATGCAGCAGGTTGTGGATGCGGCACACCGTGATGACAAATCGCCAAATGTCCTGCAGGCGCGCGGCACGTTGTTGCGCCACAGAGACTGGCTTATGTGGAATGAAATTCGTGCACACTTGAGCCAGCACTGGCGTGCGTTTTTTAATGACTACGATGTATTGATTTGTCCGGTGACACCCACCACCGCCATGTTGCACGATCAGGAAACGAGCTACGCCGCCCGAACGATTAGGGTCAATGGCGAGGTGCGACCCTATTCGGATAATGTGGTTTGGGCGGGTGTTGCGACACTCTGTGGTTTGCCCGCAACGGCTGTTCCAGTGGGTCGGCACAGTAACGGGCTACCCTTTGGGCTCCAGATTGTCGGTCCTGAATACGGTGATCACACGACATTGGCGGTTGCGCGAATGCTGGAAGAGGCGGGGTATCGCAGTGCACCTGTGGTGAGCTTCGCCTGATCACCGGAGGGCGCTGGTAATGGCTCGCGACGTCGGTACACTGCGAACAGTCATTAATAAAGAGGTCAATCGGCGGGTCCTTAGGGGGTCGTTCGACTGGAGGAGTACGCAATGAATACGTCGACAAGCGACACGCAACAGGGCGTGGGTGGATTTTTAGGTTGGGTTGAGCGAAGCGGTAATAAGCTCCCCGACCCGGTCGTTCTTTTTTTCTGGCTCATCGTCGGTTTGGTGGCGATTTCCATCCTTGCCAGCCTGACCGGTGTCTCCGCGTCCCACCCGACTCAGGTGGACCCAGAGACCGGCGTTAACCGGATTATTGCAGCGACCAGTCTGTTATCGGGCGATAACTTGGCCAAGCTTTGGGTCGATATGCCGAAGACGTTCACCCACTTTCACCCGCTGGGATACGTTTTAGTGGTGATGTTGGGGGCTGGGGTTGCTGAGCGTGCAGGTCTTTTTGGAACAGCAATGCGTGCCGGTGTCCGTGACGTACCGAAGGCGCTACTGACGCCCACAGTTGTGCTGGTGGGAATGCTGGGCAATCTTGCCGCCGATGCGGCCTACGTCGTGCTTATTCCACTGGCGGGGATTATTTTTCATGCGGCCGGCCGGCACCCTATTGCCGGGATTGCCGCCGCCTTTGCGGGTGTCTCCGGAGGCTTTTCAGCCAACTTTTTACCCGGACAATTAGACGCACTCTTGTTCGGAATAACCGAGGCCAGCGTCGAGACGGTCTTTGGGGACTTCACTGCCAATATTGCCGGCAACTGGTTTTTCATTGTCGGCATGACGTTTGTTTTTCTTCCCGTTATCTGGGCGGTGACCGACCGTATTATTGAGCCGCGTTTAGGGGTGTTTGACCCTGAGTTGGCGGCAGCAACGGGTGCCGGTGATGACGGTGCTCGTGCACTGACGGCTGCCGAGCGCAAAGGCCTTCGTAACGCAGGGTGGGCGGTGTTGTTTGTGATCGGTCTCTGGACGTTTTTCACGATCGGTCCTGGAACACCGTTGATCGACGAGAGCGCCTCGGCTGAGGCGCAAATGGCTCCGTTCTACAAGAGTTTGGTGGCTGCATTTTTCGTACTGTTTTTGCTGTCGGGTTGGGCTTATGGAAAGGGTGCAGGAACCGTTGAGAATCACCGAGACCTAGTAAAAATGATGACGGGTGCAATGGAAGATCTTGCCTATTACCTGGTGCTTGCGTTCGTTGCGGCGCACTTCGTTGCGATGTTTTCGTGGTCAAATCTCGGGCTTATTTTGGCGGTCCACGGTGCTGACTTTTTAGGTTCCACCAATATGCCGGCCTGGGCCCTGCTGACCTCTATTATCTTGGTGTCATCGTTGCTCAATTTATTCATTGGCTCGGCGAGCGCAAAGTGGGCTTTAATCGCGCCGGTCATGGTGCCCATGCTCATGTTGCTGGGGATCTCACCCGAGATGGCCACTGCGGCTTATCGTGTGGGTGATGGTGCGACCAACATTATCACGCCGCTCATGGTCTACTTTCCGCTCATTTTGATTTTCTGCCAGCGTTGGCAGAGCAATTTTGGTTTGGGAAGCCTTGCGGCAACGATGTTGCCTTACTCGATTGGTCTTTTACTTTCGGGTTTGGCGATGACCATTTTTTGGGTTGTCCTTGATCTACCACTGGGGCCGGGTGCGAGCGTTTTTTACACCCTTTAGGGTGCCCAACGACGCGCTGATTCCAAGGGTAAGAACTGATTTCTGCGCGCGAATTGCGCGCGAATGGCGCGTGAGGAAGTGTCGCTGCAGGTTGGCTCTCCCTCGATCAGTTGTCGGCGCATCGAGGCGTGCCTATTGAGGGCTTAGATGCCTCGTCTCTGACGTGCTGATGTAATACCTCGTATCCTGAGATCTCAAGATTCGACGAAGACCATTTGCGCGTTTTCGTAGCAAGTGCGTCAGCCGATTTTCCGGCGAGCAAATCACGCCAACTTTTCACTTTAATTTTCGGTTTTAACCACTTGCTCGCGCGCGGAACTGGGTCTAGCGTGAGCGGCATAGATCACTCTATAAATAACCCCAATAAAAAGCTTTAGTAGAGACGTTTCCCATGGCATCAGATATTGATATTGCACAGGCTGCAA
>JAQXEB010000056.1 GCA_029251065.1 Luminiphilus sp. | reverse complement strand
CCACGGGCGAGATTGTCGAATACCCAACTGAGGCACGAGATCCTCACACTGCGGTGTTTCACCCCAATGGAAACCTCTATTTCACCAGCCAACACTCCAATATGTTGGGTCGTTTAAATCCGACGACCGGAGAGGTCACAGAAATCGATACTCGACGAAAGCCCTACGGCCTAAAAGTCGGTCAGGACAATGACCTTTTCGTAGCCTTCAATGGAACCAATGCGATCGGCCGAATGAACCCAGAGTCACTGGCAGTAACTTACTATGAAATTCCCGACGAGAAGACCCGCATTCGACGTCTCGACGTCGACAGCGACGGACACGTTTGGTTCGTCAATTCTTCACTGGGTAAAATCGGTAAACTCGATGTTAATACAGGTACTGTCGAGCAGTGGAACTCCCCGAGCGGGCCCCTATCACACCCCTACTCGATGACAGTAATCAATGACATTGTTTGGTATAACGAGAGCGGAATGCGCCCTGATGCGCTCGTTCGCTTTGATCCGGCCACAGAGCGCTTTCAGAGCTGGGCCGTTCCCTCCGGCGTGGGCATTATTCGGCACACTTGGGAGACCCGGGACGGCGATTTGCTCATCCACCAAAGCAGCTCGAACCGCGTTGGGCGCGTCAGAATTGCAGAGTGAGGATCACCAAGACGAGCACCATCGAGTGCTCTTCACTGTGAGTCAAATCCCCGAGGGGCGAGTCTCTTCCTTCGGCCGAATCGCAGCCGCAGCAGGACTTCCCCGAAAAGCGCGCTGGATCGGTCGAATTCTGAGTCAGCTTCCGGCAGAGACAAGCATTCCTTGGCACCGCGTATTGGGCCATGGAGGCAACATTACCTGCCCGCGACGTGACATCGCGCGGACCCGGCTCTTAGACGAAGGTGTGGTCGTTGAGAACTTCAAGGTCAAAATGAGGTCTTATGTGTGGCCTGAGTCGAGTGACACTCGATCTCAGACTAAGCATCGGGCCGAATAATCAGCTTTCCCACAACCTCTCGCCGCTGCAGCATGTGAAACCCCTCCGCAGCCTTATCCAGCGGAAGTTCGGCGTGAACGTGAGGGCGTGTCTTACCTTCTCGTGCCCATTGCCAAATTTGCTCTAGATTTTCGACGCCCCGCTCTGGAAAACGGCGACCGTACTCCCCTGCTCTGACACCCAAAACGGAGAAACCCTTAATCAGCGGCATATTGCTCGAAAGCGTTGCTATACGACCACTCGTAAATCCAACTACTAGTAACCGACCCTCGAAATTGATGCATCGCACGCTCTCATCGAATACATCACCACCTACCGGGTCGAAAATAACATCGGCACCGCGTCCAAAGGTCAGTGCTTTCACCTCGTCTTTAAACCCGCCGTGAGTATTGATCACAGAATCAGCCCCGTGTGCCGCGACTTTGTCGAGCTTCGCATCACTGCCTCCCGTCGCGATCACCGAAGCCCCCAGTAACTTACCCAGCTCAACGGCGGCCATACCCACACCGCCACTGGCACCGTGCACCAGCAAGGTTTCGCCCTCTTGCAGATTCGCACGCCGAACAAGAGCGACATAGGCGGTCAGATAGGCCACTGAGTACGCCGCAGCCTCGGCAAAACTCATATTGTCGGGCTTCCTCTGCAGACCCTGAACACCGACCACCGCAAACTCTGCAAAACCACCGTACCGCATTCCCGCAACTACAGGATCACCCCGCTCAAAACCAACGACGCCCTCTCCGAGCGCATCAATCTCGCCCGAAATATCCATACCTGGAGTGAACGGGGGCTCGAGTTTTAACTGATAGTTTCCCTGACAAAGCAACAGGTCAGGATAATTAACACTCGTGGCTTTTACACGAATGCGAACCTCACCCGGACCAGGGTCAGGCGTTGCAACCTCACAGACCTCAACACCTGTTAAATCGTCAGTGATTTCCCTACAAACTAAGGCTCTCATCATGCTCAATAAGGTCTCATGATCTGGTCATTTTACTGAGGTGGTACCTAATAAGGGCATTATGACCTGTTCTGTAAATGTTGACGCAAGCAAAAACGCCCTTGCTTGTCCCAGATCACGATCTAAACGTGATCCAATCAACCGGATAACGGGAATAGCTAACGGAACGTTAACTCGCGGCGGGCATCCTCTCCGTGCGCTTACAATGCACCCAAAAAAGCACCGTGGTCAACAAAACGACCGCGCCGCTTTGGTGTCCCGCGGCAATCGTGACGTTTACATGCGAGAGAACGGTACCAATGCCAAGCACGATCTGAAGTGTCACTGCAGCCATCATCAAGGCACTCGCAATGCGCACCCTCAGATCGTGCGACCGAAGTACACCGTGAAGCGCGGCAGAGATCACAATCAAACCCGTCGCATAGGCCAGCATTCGATGGTTAAAGTGGATGGTCGTGACCTGCTCAAAGACCGATAAAAAACCGTCTCTGTAGAGGGCTGGGGGAATAAAAGAATCGCCCATCAGCGGCCAGGTTGGAAAAGACAAC
>JAQXEB010000055.1 GCA_029251065.1 Luminiphilus sp. | reverse complement strand
GCCTGAAGCGCTTTTGCGCGGTGACTCTGCCCTTGCTTTTCAGCGAGCGACATTTCCGCTGCCGTGCAGCTCGATGATTCTGGTATGAAAAGCGGGTCATAACCGAAACCGCCAGTACCCGATAGCTTAAAGCTAATGTTTCCGTACCAACGACCCTCGGCGATAATGGGTAGGGGGTCGGACTCGGACATGACGACGGCGATTACCGCGACGTAAAACGCCGCCCGATCCTCCCCTGTAAGATGACTCATCGCGCTGAGCAGCTTGGTGTTGTTGTCAGTATCACCCCCACCCGAGTAGCGCGCCGAATAGATGCCCGGAGCGCCTCCCAGGGCCGGTACTACAAGACCCGAGTCGTCCGCGATGGCAGGTCGCCCCGTTGCGTGGGCGGCGTGTCGGGCTTTGAGAATCGCGTTTTCAATGAACGACAGACCCGTTTCTTCAGCATCGGGTACGGCAAAATCGCGCTGCGCGACAACTTCGAGTCCCATTGACTCAAACAGTGGCGCGAACTCACGAAGTTTTCCTGAGTTATTACTCGCTAGAACAAAGGTCATTGTGGTTTATTCCTGGCGCCAAAGCTGTGTTTTAAATTTATAGCTATACGTTTGGTCTGACCCCTCGGGCGTGAAGTCGAATTCGAAGAATCGATACTCTCGATCTAAGAATTCAAAGGGAATGAGATAATAAGTTGCACGCCCTTCTCTGACCTCTTTTATCGTCATGTCGCCACCAGTGATGAGATCCCAAGTCCTGCCTTTAATGCGCATGGGCCGCCCCTCGACATCGCTCGCTTCGGCGTCTCGAACCGACAGTGTCAGCATTGCTTTGTCTTTGCCGCGTGGTATGCCAAATTCCGCGGCGATCTCAGGTGTTAAAAAGGTGGAATAAACAATGCTGTAATGCAGTTCAAATTGATCGAATCGCTCTGATTGTTGGCCCGCTACTAAGGTAGACCAGAGCATGAGACTGACGGCAAGGAGGTGTTTCATCGGTGTCGGATCCTGTAGCTGGCAGACTTTGCAAAAATATTGGGCCAGATTTTCGCCAAATAAGTTCTATCTCCAGAGACTTTACGTTCAATAATTTCAATATCGAGTTGCCTGCAAAGTGACTCAAAATCAGCCACCGTGCAGAAATGAATATTGGGCGTGTCAAACCAGCTGTAGGGCAACGCTTTCGTTTTTGGCATTCGTCCACTTAAAAGTAACGACAATCGAGAACGCCAATGTCCAAAGTTGGGGAAGCTGACGATGGCCTCGTGACCAATTTGAACCACCCGAGTCAGCATGGCATGGGGCCGTTTTAGCACTTGCAGAGAATCGGCGATGATCACGACGTCAAACTGGGTATTTTCAAAATTAGGGAGACCGTCTTCCATATCTTGCTGAATGACCCGCAGCCCCTTTGTCAGGGCTGTGGTGAGATTTTGGGTATCAATATCAACACCAACGCCATCGATACCTTTTTCCAAAGAAAGCTTGGCCAGTAGATCACCACTGCCGCACCCTAAATCGAGCACTTTGCTGCCGTTACCTACCCAGCCTGCGATCGTCTCAACGTCACTGCGCAGCATCATGCGGCGACCCTTTGCATCCAGGCATGCAGCAGCGCAATGTAATCGGCGTCTTCGAGTAAGAAGGCGTCATGACCTGCGTCCGATTCAAGGTTTGAGTACGTGACGCGCTTGCCGGCCGCTAAAAGCGCAGTTGTGATTTCTCTCGATCGAGCAGGCGAGAAACGCCAGTCGGAGCTAAACGAGAGGATAAGGAACTCTGCACTCGCGTGCTCTAGCGCTCTCGCTAAATCGCCGTCCGAAGTGGCGGCGAGATCGAATCGATCGAGGGCGCGTGTCATCAGCACATAAGTATTAGCATCGAATCGAGTTGCAAACTGGCTCCCCTGATAACGCAAGTAGCTTTCGACTTGAAAAATAGGTTGTTCATCGTCGTCCGGATCGAAGCTTCCGTGGCGCAGTTCACGACCGAATCGGTCTGACATGTTGTCGGCCGACATGTAGGTGAGGTGCCCGACCATTCGCGCAAGGGCCATGCCCTTTTCAGGTGCCGTGTTGGCGTCAATGTAATCGCCTCCGCACCAATCAGGATCTGAGAATATGGCCTGACGCGCGATTTCATTAAAAGCAATATTTTGTGCGGTGAGACCGGGCGCGGCGGCAATAACGACGCAATGTGCCACCCAGTCAGGGTATGTGACAGACCATTGCAGTGCCTGCATCCCCCCTAGACTTCCGCCCACAACAGCGGCCCATTGGTTAATTCCAAGATGCTGAGCGAGCCGTTTTTGTGATTCAACCCAATCAATAACGGTCACTTGAGGAAAAAGAGAGCCCCACGGCTTGCCCGTTGTTTTACTGATACTTGCCGGCCCTGTTGAGCCATTGCAGCCCCCAATGTTGTTGGGACAGACCACGAAAAAGCGATCTGTATCAATGGGCTTGCCTGGCCCGATGACGGTGTTCCACCATCCAGGCTTGGTATCGGCCTCGCTATGAAAGCCCGCGGCATGATGATTTCCCGACAACGCATGGCAAATGAGGATGGCATTGCTCCCATCGGATCTCAGGTCGCCATAGGTCTCGTAAACGAGCTCAAACTCATCGAGGACCTCACCCGACTCTAAATAGAGCACGTCATCAAAATGAGCATGCTCGGGTTTGATAACGCCCAAACTGGACGCGCGCGAGGCGGCAGTCACAATGATTAAATTCCAATCACAAAGTTGGGAAGGCTCACGGCGACGGCCATGTGCCCCAATGACACTCGAATCACATTGATCCCAATGAACAAAATGATGGGCGAGAAATCGAGTCCTCCCATAGGCGGTAGCACTTGTCGAAGCGGTGACATCACAGGTTCGGTCAGCTGCCAGATGAACTCAACAGCGGGGTGTGCGCTTTGTGGTGCGAGAAAGCTGACGATGATGATAGCCAACACGCTGTAGAAAATAATACTGACAATGAGTCCAGTTGCACCTAATGCACTCCAGATCAGTGCTTGCAGAATGTTAAAGGCTTCAAAACGACCGATCAGTGACAGCATGATCGCGATGAACAGCACTTGGCAGAGTATCAATGCGACTAATCCGCCTGCATTGAACCGGTTCCCCGAGGGAATCAGTTTACTGAAGGGCGTTACGACGGGGTCGGTGATGCGACGAACGGCCACTGAAATGGGATTGTAGCCACTGACGCCGCACAACTGAGCGAGAAAGCGGGTCGCGATCAACACAAGAGCCAGACTGAATAAGGGCTGTGTGATCGTCATACCAATATCAGCAAGTGCACTGTTCATAATCCAAACTCCTCGCTCAGCTCGATAGAGCGTTTCTTTGCGGCACGCGTTGCTGACATAACGATCGCCCTTAATTCTGACGCTTCGAACGACTTGATAGCCTGTTCTGTGGTGCCACCTGGACTTGTGACATTGTCTCTGAGCCTTGCCAACGCATCGTCACTGGTCTGGGCCAGTTTTGCGGCGCCCAGTGCCGTTTGTACAGAGAGCTGATGTGCGGTCTGGGGCGACAGACCCAGTTCAACAGCGGCATCGGCCAGGCTCTCCATAAAGAGGAAGAAGTAGGCCGGCCCACTGCCTGAAATGGCCGTTACGACATCTAAGTCTGACTCATTATCGACCCATACGCATTGTCCTACGGTGGACATCACGCGCTCGGCGAGTAAACGCCCTTGGAGGCGCTGATCAGAATTTGAAAAAAGCCCCGTCATGCCTTCACCCACAAGTGCGGGCGTGTTGGGCATGCTACGTACAACTGCGTCATCATTGGGGAGACCGAGTATATTCGCCAGTGACGCTGAATTTATACCGGCAATAATGGACAGCACAGTCGCGGTAGAACTGACGCGGTGCGCCAGCGGTGAGAGCGCAATACCGGTTATTTGAGGTTTGACCGCCAGCACGATCAGATCGGCACTCAGATCGGCATCTGTTGCGGATTCAGCAAGACGAACCAACCCTGACGCACGTGCGGCGCTTTGTGCTGTTTCCGAGGGATCGACAACACCAATATTCTCAGCAGGAAAACCATTTTCTATGAGCCCCCCGTAAATGGCGCGAGCCATGTTACCGCCGCCTATAAATGTAATCTTTGGTTCGCTCACTCTATGTGTTCCTTGAATTTGTTTTTAAGTATAACGCGCGCCAAAGATATCTGTGCCTACTCTGACCATCGTTGAGCCCGCTGCGATGGCGGACTCCATATCGGCAGACATTCCCATGGACAGCTCACACATTTGAGGGGGGATTGCGTCGATGTTCAACAGATTGGCTATACGTTCAAACTGCGCAAGTTGAGTCGAGCGGTCAGCCGTGGGCGCGGGTATTGCCATAATACCGCAGAGCTCCAGTCGATCGAGCTCCAACGCCGCAAGGGCTAACTCAGTCAGTTCAGCGGGTGACGAGACCCCGGATTTGCTCGGTTCTTGAGGAATATTGACCTGCAGACACACTTTTAACGGTGCTTTGTCTGACGGTCGCTGTGCATTGAGGCGCATTAAAGTCTTCAGCCGATCGACCGAGTGAATCCAGTCGAAGTGCTCGGCAACCAAGCGGGTCTTGTTTGATTGTAAAGGACCTAAAAAGTGCCACGTGATATCGAGCGAACGGCATTGCTGGCATTTTTCGACGCCCTCGCTGACGTAGTTTTCACCAAAATCGCGGATTCCGGCCCTAAAGGCCTCCCGAATGGCGTCGACGGGCTTTGTTTTGCTGACCGCAATCAGTCTGATTTCGGAGTCAGTTCGATTCGCGTTGCGTGCCGCATTTGCAAGTCGGCTTCTGACGCGAGATATGTTTTCATGTAAGGGTGATTGCTTCATCGCTATATTTTACGTGCGTATAGCTCCTGCAGGAACCTGGCTGTTAAGGACAGTTTTATGGACATTACTGAGCTTCTAGCGTTTACGGCTCAGCAAAATGCGTCTGACTTACACTTGTCGATAGGTCTCCCACCCATGATACGTGTGGATAGCGACATTAGGTGCGTCAATGTGCCGCCTAACGGCAGCTATGTCGATAAGTGTTGATTTCATCGTTAAGTTTCGGAGGTCAAGTAGCTCTCTAGGATAATCGCCGCAGCGAGATCATCAATTGGGACCGCTGCGTAGTCGCCCCTGTGCCCTGTCTCTTTGGCGCGTAATTTTGCCTCCTTGGAGGTAAAGCGCTCGTCGTGAAGCTCGACTCTAAGCTGAAAGCGACCCTCGAGCTGCCGTGCAAATCGAGCGGCTTTTGCTGACAAGTCAGTACTTTCACCGCCCTCGTTAATTGGGTTTCCCACAATAACCACACTGGGTAGCCACTCGTTAACAAGTGCGCTCACCTTGTCCCAATTGGGTTTGCCGTGCTGGGCGCCTAATACGGCAAGCGGCCTGGCCTCCTTTGTCAGGGTATTACCGACGGCGACACCAATGTTCGAAAGTCCAAAATCGAAGCAAAGTAGAGTCGATACTTTGGCCACTTAGCTGTGCCCGGCCTGTTGAGTGAGCAGCCGAATGTCGATGCCCAGTAACTTGCCGGCTGATGCCGATTTTTCACTGATAGGGGTCTCAAAGAGAACCGTCGTATCGGCATCAATAGTGAGCCAACTGTTTTCAGCAATCTCCTGCTCAAGTTGTCCTGCAGACCACCCGGCGTAGCCCAGTGCCACCAGGTGCTGATCAGGACCCTTTCCACGGGCGATGTCTGCGAGCACATCTTTCGATGTGGTGAGCCACACGTCTTGATTGACCTTGAGCGTGGCGTCGTAGCTGATTTCGGGTGAGTGAAGAACAAAACCTCGGTCAACTTTAATAGGGCCTCCGGCCATGACGGAAACCTCATCGTGACTCAGTAGTGGTTGAATATTAAGGTGCTCAAAAACATCAGCAAGCTGCAG
>JAQXEB010000054.1 GCA_029251065.1 Luminiphilus sp. | reverse complement strand
GGTACCTATGCGGTGAAGAAGGAAACCCGTGACAAGTCCGTTAAAATTGCGCGGCCAACCGTCCGTAAGGTGAACGATCAGAAACCTGATCACTTTATTTCAGATTGTCCCATGGCGGGTGAACACATTGCCCACCTTGCTGACAGCGTTGATAGCGCGCAACACCCGATGACGCTTCTCCGCATGGCGTACGGTCTTAATTAAACGAGGAGATTATTAATGCCACACCTGACACGCGGCGATCTATGGTCGCTGGAAAAATATTCGGAGCAACGTGACTCATTTCGCAGGGAGGTTCTCGCGCACAAGCGAGATCGTCAATTATCGCTAGGTGAGAATGCGCGTATTTATTTTGAGGACACCCTCACGATCCGTTATCAGATCCAAGAAATGCTCCGCATTGAAAAGGTATTCGATGTCGCGGGTATTGAAGAAGAGCTTGCGGCTTATAACCCGCTCATTCCAGACGGCACGAACTGGAAAGCGACCTTCATGATCGAGTTTGGCGATCCCGAAGTGCGCGCCCAGCGACTGCGAGAAATGCGGGGAATTGAAAACTGCATTAACCTCGAAATCGAGGGTCACGGCGTCGTTCAGGTCATTGCCGATGAGGACCTAGAGCGCGAGACAGACGAGAAAACCTCGGCCGTTCACTTTATGCGGTTTGAGCTCAACAGCGGGCAAATTGCCGCGCTTAAAGATGGTGCTCCTCTGTTTGCAAGCGTTGAACACGCCGCGTATCCCGTTGCACGTTTTGAAGTCTCGCAGGTCACGCGGGACGCGCTGACCAAAGATCTGTCTCTCGTCGCACACTAACGCCAGGGGTCAGGGGCCGGTACTCGGCCCCGGAACTCGCGTTCAATAACGCCTCACCGGTTCAAAGGTGCGGTCTGCGCGAAACGGCGCCAGCGCGGGCGCTCGTACACCTGTTAACAGTTCCTCGGCGACCAATTCGCCCACAATGGCAGCCAGCGAAACACCGCTGTGCATCACGGCAACATATGCGTTCGGGTCTGCCGGACTGGGACCAATAACGGGGTGCCCGTCGAGAGGCAACGGCCGCCAGCCAATGATCACCTCCTCGACCTTAACCTCAGGAAGGCCGGTTACGTACTGTCTCGCCAGCGTAATCATTCGCTGTGCGTGCTGGCTTGCGGTGGCCTTGCTTGGAAAGCGAGTCGGACGAGCAGTCAACCTCAGTTTGTGTGCCGCACTTTCAGGTGCGCCCTCTTGCTCGCCAAGGACTAAACGACCGTCCAGTCGCTGGTGAATGTGAATACCCGGTGCGACTACTATGTGGCTCAGCACTGGGGGTATAGGGTGCGTGACGACGATGACGCCCGGGGTCGAGCGCTGCGGCAAGTCAAATCCGGCAAACGAGTGTATCGCGCTCGGGTCCGCCCCTGTCGCGAGAACAAACCGGTCGAAAGCCATGTCGCCGCACGACGTGCCCAAGATTTTTTGTCGTTGATCTTCGGTCGTCTCATCAACCCGCAGCAGCTCGCAGTGCTCGATCACACGAGCGCCATAGTTTTTTGCCGCATTGACGAGCAGTTGTGAGACTAAAACGGGGTCAAGCGCCCCGTCTCGCGGCGATAATGCCACACGTCCTGCGCCCCCAAAGGCTACCCTAGGCTCAAGCGCCAACGCCTCTAATTCGGTCAACATTCTCGCGGGCTCGCCCCATGCTTGTTGCTCCTGAACATCGCGAGCCAATCGATCTTGGCGCTCAGGTGCCGCGAACCACTCCAGTGAGCCACCCCATTTAACCGGCAAATTAAGCGCTCGTTGCAGTCGATGCCAAGCGTCCACGCCCATTTGATTGAGCGCGTGATAAGACTCCGGTTGCTTCGCCCAAGACGCATTAATCCAAGCGAAAGTGCCATGGCTTGACGCACTCGCGACGGCGTTTCTATCCAGCAGAGTGACATCAAGACCCCGTTTCGCCAGATGGTAAGTGATGGCGCTACCGACAATACCGGCACCGACGACGGCAATGCGAGGTTTAGGACGACTTGCCTCAAGTACCAACGCCTTACCGGCCATCGGTATGAGCGATGCCGAGACGAGCCACCGGTTAAATTGACGCCGCTGTATCTGTTTTGAATCTTTCATCTTCCCCTCCGCTAAAGCCCGAACCGCCAAAGTCCGCTCCTTAAATTTCGCCTCGGTTAAAACCGCTGTCGCCTCTTCAGCACATCTTTTCGCTTTACGGGTGTTATAACTTGGACAGGACATCTAGGAGAAGCCCCAGCGTGTAGAAGTTAACATCGCGGTTGCGCTACCCTAGGCGCCCCTCATAAGCAGTCGGTTAACCATGACACTTGTAGTCTTTGATATGGATGGAACGCTTTTGGATGCTCAGTCCAGAATATCGCCCTTTACAAGTGAAACGTTGGCACTTCTGCGTAAAAACAATATCGCCTATACGATCGCAACCGGTCGGACGCTTCAAGCGGCGCTGTCTCCCCTGACAGATGACGAGTTCAACCGTTCGATGGTTTTAAAAAATGGGGCGGTGATCTGGGAGCCCTCTTCTCAAGGTTACAGTCATCATCACTTGCTCACGCCGAACGAGGTACTTGAGGTTCTGGGCGCATTCACTGCACAGGACTTAACCCCTTTTGTGTTTTCACTGGAGCCTGGTGAGCACCACGCGGTTTATCATGCGGCGCTAAAAGATGATTTCGAGAAGAAACTTGCGAATTTATTTGAAAGCGAACGTCGGCTGCCACTACAACCCTTGAGTGCCATGCCTGACGATGCACACGTGATCAACATATCGGCAATGGGCCCGCTCGAGCAAATCCAACCGGTCATCGAGTTTGTGGCGCATCAGCCCCACCTGGTGGCGTATTCAGGTGTCGCCATAAAGGCACAGGGTCTCGCCTGGCTCGATGTGCATCACAGCGAAGGCTCTAAAGCTAATGGCGTAAGGCATGTAGCGGAGCGCCAAGGTTATGAAGAAGTGATTGCCTTTGGTGACGGTGACAACGACATCAGCCTCTTTGAATTCGCTACCGAGTCCTACGCCATGGACAATGCGGATCAAGAACTCAAAGACATTGCGACTGAAGTCATCGGACATCATGATGAGGATGGCGTCGCGTTATTTTTGCGAGATCGCTTCAACCTATAAAGGAAACGCCGCCATAATGGCAGTCAAATTCAGCGGATTCATAGTGAGTCTCATTATTCTGATCAGCTTGGTTGGGCTTTTTGGTGTCGTTATGCCTTGGCTTGGTCTGAAATCTGCCTCTGACCCGGTGACTAGCGGGCCGATTGACGCCATCTCTTACGAGGAAGTGAGCTTTACCCGCGACGGCTTAACCCTCAATGGTTGGTGGCTCGAGGCCGAGAATCCGCGAGCAACGCTACTGTTTGTGCACGGCGCCGGGTCAAGTCGCGTATCACCCTTCTTTAATACACTCGGCTTCTACGCGCAGTTGCAGCGGGCCGGTATTTCGGTCCTTACTTTTGATCAGCGCAATCACGGAAATTCCGACTACACGGACGGCTACCTCAGAATGGGTGCGACCGAGTATCGTGATCTCGTGTCGGCGCGTGAGTGGTTGGCGCAACGGACTGAGAATAAAGTACCCACCATTATCTGTGGATTGTCTATGGGGGGCGCGACCTCCATCTATGCCCTAGCCAATGGAATGCTGGCAGATGGATTATTATTGTTCGATCCCATGCTGAATACCCGTGATGCGTTAGAACGCGGCGGCTGGGTTGGTTATGGACTCCCACCCGCCTTGTTTAGACCCATGGCATACTTAGCGCCATTATTTTGGAGTCTACCTTACGGCAAAGCCGACGCCCTCAATGTGGCAAGAGGGTTACGCCTCCCCATATCCATCGTCCAAAACAGAGAAGACCCGATCACGCGCGCCCAGTGGAGCCAGCAGCTCGCTGACACATCTGATTGGACGTCCATCGAATTCGTACCAAAGACGGCTCCCAATCACAATTGCCTCGCGGATAAGGGGCGCTGGGGCACCCATGCCTCGTCGTTTCACTGCCACCCAGACTGGACAATGAATCAAGTGGAACATTTGCTTCGACGCATCAATTAACCCGTGGCATGAACCGACGTTTACTGGACACGGACTCGACGCAGTAGCGAGCGACTAATCCAAAAGCATCAAACTTCCCTATACTCCATACACTAACCACCGGGAATGCACTATGAAATATGCCGTATCGGCCCTCATTACGGGTCTATCACTGTCATCGGGTGCGCTTGCGTGTCCAGACTTCCTCAACACTGAAATGCGCAAGCTCAGTTCCAAGGAAACAATCAACTTTTGTGAGAGCTACGCGGGCAAGCCCATGCTGATCGTCAATACGGCGAGTAACTGTGGTTACACACCTCAGTTCACAGGCCTTGAAGAACTGCACAAGGAGTACAAAGACCAAGGGCTTGTTGTTGTTGGTTTCTCTTCCGATGATTTCTTTCAGGAAGAAAATGACGAACAGGACGCGGCAACAGTGTGCTTTGAAAAGTACGACGTCTCCTTTCCTGTCATGGCAACCAGCTCGGTTCGCGGTCGTAAAGCCAATCCTGTCTTTAAGGGACTTGGCGAAGCTAAGGGCTACCCCAGCTGGAACTTCAACAAATACGTTGTATCCGGTGACGGCGAAGTCCTCGCGCACTTTAAATCAAGCGTCGGACCAGACAGCGCCGAGCTTCGTGATCTCATTGCTGAAGTGACATCAGACAGCGAATAATCACGCCTTGTGCGGAAATTGAAGGAGGCGCAGCCGTGCGCATGTTGTAAGCGGTACGTGCCTCTGACATTTCACCATCTGATACCGCGTAAACTTCATCGACGTAAGGGCTTCCGCAGGCGCTTTAGTAAAGAAGAACTCAATATTGGGGTTCACGTCTGTCAAAAGTGCCACCGCGGAATCCATGCGCTCTACGATGAACTAACGCTGGGCACTCGACTGCACTCGCTCGAATACTTACTCGACGACGAGTTACTGCGTGGACATTTTACCTGGGTCGCTAAACAGCGCGAGACGGCCTAACCGCTCAAAGGGTATGCAACCAAGTCCGGGCGCGCGACAACTCGGTTGTGAAATCGCCGTCGCCACAAAGCGTCAGATCAGCCTGTCCTTGCCATGGCCGAACGTAATGCTCAAACATTGGCGCCGCGCGAGTTTCCCAGAAGTCGCGCACGGAGGCCTCACTACGGTCTCTCTCGTGTGCGTCACGGGTAATACGGCGTGACAAACAGGTATCAAGCGGCGTATCGACAAAAACCAGTCGAT
>JAQXEB010000053.1 GCA_029251065.1 Luminiphilus sp. | reverse complement strand
ATCAGCGCTCGATCAAGCACGTTGACTGACACGGCTAACGCGCCACTGGCGGTGTTTATGCGGTCCGCGACAACGACTGTTTCCTCGATCGTATTAGCGAATAGCGCTTGGGGGAGAGCGGCTAAGAGCGCAGCGGCTACAAGTGAACTGTGCGAGAACTTCAACGTCATAAAAGGCTCCTGTGACTTACATTCAGAAGCGGGAGACTGCAAAGAGGTGGTGTGCTCGAGTGGCATTGGGCACTGACCCTCTGCTGGTGCCCACCGCGCCATTGGGTTTGTTTAGGCAGGTATCGGGCTCGGACCACGCGTGACACGTTGTCTTTACCGTTGCGGGGGCAGCGCTGGCTCATCCAGACTTCCCTTTTAACCTACCCGAGTGTTTCACACCTGTAGGCACCTAAGACGCGGACGTTACGCGCTTGTTGACAGCGAGTCAACGCACTTTTTGTGCTAGGGTTCGCGCATGAATGATGCTGAAAAAAAAGCCGCGCGCGTGGCGCAGTGGCACCCGTTTGTTGCCGAATGTCTGGGGCGTGAACCACGGGGTTTTCGCGATGTCGCCGCCCTTAACACTCGCGGCCAACCGTCGGTAATCGAAGTGTGCTCGGTGGTCGACGGCAAGCCGTTCCCAACCCTGTATTGGCTGATCGACGCCGCACTGTCGCTGGACATTGATCGCCTTGAAGCCGCTGGCTGGATTGCAAAATTACAGAACGAAATCGCACACAGCAGCGAGTTTCAACGCCGTATGTATAATGATCATCGAGCACATATTGCACTGCGAGATAGTCTTCTTTCTGATGACGACCGGCGAGTGCTGAGTGCAAACGGAATGGCCTCAGCGTTATCAGATCGGGGCATTGGCGGCATTAGCGAGCCCGATCGTGTGCGTTGTTTCCACACGTGGTACGCGGCCCATTTGGTCGTGCCTAATAGTGTTGGAGCTGTAATAGACCGGCTATTAAGTGGCACCGTTGAGGCGCCATTAATTGTAACTACACCGATCGATATTTAAGGTGCTGAGGTTACCCGAAGTAACAAAAGCAGAGCTTATTACCCTCGGCATCTCTGACGTACGCCCCGTAAAATACGTCCGGAATACGCTGTCCCGGTGCACCATCACAAGTCGCTCCTAGCGAGATAGCCTTTTCGTAAAGTGCATCAACACCCTCCGGACTACCGCCGTGAAAGGCGACCATCACGCCGTTTCCTGCGCTTGGTGCTTCCTCGTCATAAGGCGTGCAAATGGCTAACGCAGCCTCCGCAAGTGATGAGCCAAAAAATACAATACGGTCCGTCCCCATGAGTTTCTTCCATCCCATTGACTCGGTGAGTGCGGCGTAAAAATCGACGGCCGCGTCAAGATTGGAGGCGCCAAGAGTTGTGTAAGCGAGCATAGAAACATCCTTTATGTAAGATCAAGCGAGGGGTGCATTTTACCTGCGCCTCAAGGGAATAACGACTGCAACTCAGTAATTGTTCAGTTTTTTGAGACCGGGGGCTTGTGAGGCCGTGACGGAGGTCGCTTCGTGGACGGGAGAGTGATTGGTAGGTAGGTAGGTAGGGTCTTACTTTCTTGACCTGCGAGGCGAATTGTCACCGGATTTTCCGCGGCAATGTTAATTTTTCTTGGTCGCCGGTACTGGAAGACTCGCAAAAACATCAGGTTGCAGCGCCGTTTTTTTCAATCAGCGATGTGAGACTGATACCTTTGGCATGGCCACAGTGCCGTCGCTTTGGTCGTGGTATTTTTGCCACCGACGAATTTTGACGCCTTACGCCTTCTTCGTAAGCCTCATTGCAGGCGATATGAGTGCCTGTATTGGAGGCAAGGATCTTCGATGTTCTGAGCCATTCCAGGGGGCTATCCAGTCAGTGTTTGGTGAGGCCTCAATCGTACTTGGCTGAGACAGATCGTGGTGCACGGCCTAAGCTCAGGGTGAGCAGTAAGTCTCTGACCACTTCGCGGTGTTTGTGGCCGCGTAACTTTTCGATCGCCCGAAGCTCAATAAGGTGCTCGATCAGTTCAGTGCGCTCTTCAAGTTCCGGCGACGTCGCAAGTGTTTTCAAATTTTCAGCGTTTGCATTTGCACGTCGCCAGGCGGTGGTGCTGCGTTCAATTTCTCGACACGCTGTAATCGTGTGATTTTTGCTCAAGCGCTCGGACTCTAAGAGGCTCCGGAGTTGCCCCACGGTTTGTTCGAGTTTGTACCAGTCTTTGTCGAGATTATGCTTGAGCACCCGTTGTCTCACTTTTAAAAGACGGTGTTGCGCCTTCTCAAGCGCCGTTGCATCGACACCTGTTTCTGGATCCGCGTAGGGTAACGAAGCAAGGTAGCCAAACCACCACCGCTTTACGCGTGTCCACTCGTCGCGACTGAGGAGCTTGTTGCAGCGGCTGATCGAGGCTTCTGACAACCTATCGAGGGGGCTTGCTGCGGACTGCTGATCTTTCTTCGAGAGTGAGTTGCGCAAGAGATCGATCAAGATCAGCCAGGCAATGCCGTCGCTTAACTTTTGCTGAAGTTTTAACCAGCGCTTGCTTTGCTTGATGGAGTGAGCTGCCGGAATCGAATGTAACTGCGACGTAATGGCAGTGATAGCGCTATCAAATTGTTGCATCGGATAAGACTGGAGTGGCGCTGCAATCCACTCATCACGCGCGCGCTCAAGCTGCTTGCTCAGTTCAACGAGGAAAAGCCTGCGCGAGAGATGTTGTGGGTCGTCCTCTGACATGGTTTCGCTGCTTAGAGATGGGCGGCTTTGAGCGCCGTCTGATCATGGTAACATTTCATCAGACAACGGCCAGTAGTCCGTGGGGAAGCCTATGAAGCCCAATGAGGTTCTTACGACACAGCAGCGAGATGACGTACTGCAGCGCAGCGACGTCAAGGCCTGGGTCGCAGTGATGAGTGCCTGGACGTTAACACTGATCACTCTGATGTTAGTTGGCCACTTTCCGGGCTTCTTAACACTGGCACTCGCGTGGATTGTGCTGCCAGGTCGACAACTGAGTTTGGCCGTTCTAATGCATGAGGCGGGCCATGGCAGCTTGTTCAAAACACGAGCGCTTAATCGCTGGGTAGGGGAGTGGCTGTGCGCCTTGCCCGTCCTCAGTGACTTTGATGCCTACGCACGCGGTCACCAAATACATCACCGTCTGGCCGGGACGGCCGATGATCCTGATCTGCCGAACTATCACGCCTATCCGATTTCGAAGGCGAGTCTGAAGCGTAAGTGGTTTCGTGACTTAACGGGGCAAACAGGGTTTAAAGTATTGCAGACCCTTGCTCGAGGAACCGCGAGCCAAATGAGTCGCGAGACCCCGACCTCGAATCGTTTGGTGTTTAGGCAAATGATGGTTCACGGAGTGTTTATTGGTGTTCTCGCGTTGTTCGGTATTGCGTGGACCTGGTTTGTCTGGGCATTCACGTTTTTGACATCCTACATGTGGGTCGTACG
>JAQXEB010000052.1 GCA_029251065.1 Luminiphilus sp. | reverse complement strand
GGTCACGGTACGTCCCTGAAGGGAATGTGGCGCGCGCTGAAAATATCATCTGGCAAGTGGCTTACGATCGGGCGTTTGGCGACATTGCGGCCAGTGGTATGACGTCAACGCACCGTTATCGAGATTTCACAATTAAGGTTGATGTCACAGGCTTAAAGTCAGGGCAGCGTTACTTTTATCGATTTGTTATCGATGGGCATCGATCTGAGACGGGCAGCACAAAGACGCTCCCTTCAGGAGAGGTCGATCGCTTTCGACTCGGTGTTGCGTCGTGCTCAAATTATCCGCAGGGATATTTCCATGCCTATGACGACATGGCGAAAAGTGACCTTGATTTGGTATTGCACTTGGGTGACTACATTTATGAATACGCGCGCGGACGCTATGTGAACCCCATAGCAGAGGATACGCTTGGACGGGCTGTCGAACCCCCAAACGAGATTATTTCTCTTGATGACTACCGAGCGCGTTATGCAGTGTATCGCTCAGATAAGGACCTTCAGGCCGCTCACGCGGCGCATCCTTGGATTTGCGTGTGGGACGACCATGAACTAATGAACAACACCTGGCGAGGGGGTGCAGAAAACCACAACGAGGGAGAGGGCGACTTTGACGAGCGTATTGCAGCGGCGCGGACGGCTTACCACGAGTGGATGCCCATACGAACAGCCGCTCAAACCGACCAAGCACCGATTTATCGCCGGTTTCAGATCGGCCAACTCGCCGATCTAATTATGCTTGATACCCGGTTACAGGGGCGCGACGAGCAACTTGATTACCCGCGTGACATCGCTCAGGCGGGGAGTCCTGAGGCCTTTGTTAAGGATCTACTGATGAATCCGGATCGCACTATTTTGGGTGCTGATCAGGAGAATTGGCTCGCGTCTCAGCTCGCGGACAGTCAAGACCGAGGCGCGACTTGGCAGGTCATTGGTCAGCAGGTGCTTATGGGGAAACTGATTACTCCGCTGATCCCCAAAGAAACGCTGGATACGCTGGATCTGGCTGATCGGTACAGACCTCGTTTGGAACGGCTTGAGCAAATTGCGCGAGCGAAATTACCATTAAACCTTGACGCGTGGGACGGGTATCCCGTTTGTCGCGAGCGGATTCACGGTCTCTTCAAGCAATTTGCACCGAACCCGGTTGTGTTGGCGGGCGATACGCACAATGCGTGGGCTTTCAATATGCAGAATCAGCAAGGGGAAGAGGTGGGTGTAGAGATTGGCACACCCGGCGTCACGAGTCCGGGCATGGAAGCCTACCTTCCGGCGCCATCGCAGATGATGCAAGATGCATTTAAAGCCAGCAGCGCTGAACTGTTTGACCTTGATACGACACGCCGAGGCTGGACTGTGGTTGAAATGACACCGACAGAGGTGACCTCGAAATGGCGGTTTCTATCAACTATTTTGGAAAGTCAGTACCAGATTAACGAAAGCGAAACTCTCTTGTGCAAAGCCGGTGACAAGCGATTTAGTGCGCGTGATTGAGCGCCCTATTGGGGCGCTTTAAGCTGCAGATTGTCCCGGTATTGCGGACAGTAACTGTCGCGTGTAATCGCTTTCTGGCGTGTTGAACACGCGAGACGTGTCACCCACTTCTTCAAGCTTGCCTCGATAGAGCACCGCAACTCGATCGGCAATTTGCCGTATAACGGCGAGGTCATGAGACACAAAGAGCATTGTTAAGCCGTACTCGTCTTTGAGGTCTTTAAGAAGGTCTAAAATTTGTGCCTGAATAGTCACGTCGAGGGCTGATACCGGTTCGTCTGCGACGATGAATTCGGGTTTTGTGGCCAGCGCTCGTCCAATGGCAATGCGCTGACGTTGCCCGCCAGAGAATTCGTGAGGGTATTTTTTAGCAAAGCTCCTTGCCAATCCGACGTTGTCCATCAGCTCTTTGATGGCATTGTCCAGACCTGAACGCGTGACAATTTTGTGGAGCAGTAATGGCTCAGCAAGTGTGTCGTAAACGGTCATGCGCGGGTTGAGCGATGCGTAGGGATCTTGGAAGATCATTTGCATTCGTCGGCGCAGCGCTTTTAGGTTGTTTCGGTCCAGTCCACCCACATCAATACCGTCAAAACTGATTCGGCCGTCGGTAATGGGTGTTAGGCGCAGCAGCGATCGGCCAAACGTCGACTTTCCGCTGCCGGACTCGCCGACCAGTCCGAGGACCTCACCTTGACGGATGGTGAGTGAGACATCATCAACCGCTTTGACGGGCTCTTCGGCGTTGTTGCTGTTGAAATAGGTCTTGAGATTAGTCGCGGTAATCAAGTTCGGACGGTCTGCGTCTGATTTAGGGGTCTCGCCACTGGGAATGGCCGCCAACAGCTTTTGCGTATAAGGGTGCTGCGCTTGCGAGAAGATCGCCGAAGGCGTGCCTTGCTCGACAACATGGCCTTTTTCCATCACC
>JAQXEB010000051.1 GCA_029251065.1 Luminiphilus sp. | reverse complement strand
ATCTCTTGCGTCGCACCTAATTCGATTGCATCCGAGAGCTCATCAAGCTCTTCAGTGAGCTTGAGTGAAATGGCCTGTAGCGTCTCGAAATCAAAGCCCACACCGCCTGCACGTTTTTGAAGCTTCTGGGCGCGAGCCAGAGCACTGAGTGTGGATGGGACATCATCCATGACACTATGCTGGGCACGAGCAAGTCTCTCGGTCGCCTTGGACCTTTCCCAGTTGCGTTTGATATCCTCCAACGTCGTCTTGTCGTGAACTACACCCTCAAGCTTTCCCTCATGAAAGACATGTGGATGCCGTCGGATCAGTTTCTGTGTAATGCCGGCGACCACACTGTCAAAATCGAACTGTCCGTCCTCTCGGCCGAGCTGGGCGTAAAACACAACCTGAAACAGAAGGTCGCCAAGCTCTTCCTCAACATGCTCAACGTCAGCCTGCTCGAGCGCGTCAACCAGCTCAAGGCACTCCTCTAGTGTGAACGGCGCGATGGACTGGTAGGTTTGAGCGAGGTCCCAGGGGCAACCATGCTCAGGGTCCCGAAGCCTTTCCATAACGCGTTTGAGGTCATTGATATCGTACATCCGATCGGATTCCTCTGAGTTTACTGCTCGTAAACCCCTGTCGATAAATAGCGATCACCGCGATCACAGACGATCGCAACGACGGTCACTCCGTCATTTTCCTCTGCAATATCAAGGGCGGTGGCGATCGACGCTCCAGACGACACGCCGGCAAAAATACCCTCCTCACGCGCCAATCGCCTCATGGTGACTTCGGCGCGCTCCTGAGAGACGTCAATGACCTTGTCAACGGCCGTAGCGTTGAAAATTTTGGGGCGATAAGCCTCCGACCATCGTCGTATACCGGGAATCTGTGAACCGTCAAGCGGTTGCAGCCCGACGATTTGAATCTGGGGATTCCTCTCTTTTAGGTAGCTCGATACGCCCATTATAGTGCCAGTCGTGCCCATGGAACTGACAAAGTGCGTCACTCTTCCAGCGGTTTGCTCCCAGATCTCTGGTCCTGTTGAGAGAACGTGTCCCTTCGGATTGTCAATGTTCGCAAACTGATCGAGCACTATCCCCTCACCCGCGGCAGCCATTTGCTCGGCAAGATCTCTAGCCCCCTCCATACCCTCGTGCTGAGTCACTTCGATGAGTTCGGCGCCATACGCTGCCATAGACTGTTTACGCTCACTGCTCATGTGCGCGGGCATTATCAACTTTAGACGGTATCCTCGGATTGCTGCGGCCATTGCCAGCGCAATCCCTGTATTACCGCTTGTTGCCTCAATAATGGCGTCGCCGGGACGAATGACGCCTTGAGCCTCCGCCTCTCGAATCATGCTCATGGCGGGACGATCCTTAACCGACCCAGCGGGATTATTACCCTCCAACTTCGCGAGCACCACACTCCGAGGATTCTCAAGCATCCGTTGCAGACGCACTAACGGGGTCTGCCCTATGGTTGACTCTATTGTTGGGTAGTCGTCTACATGCATCGGGTCTGGCTTCTGGCTAATGGGTAGCGAGCGCGATCGGTTATTGCACAATCGCAAATGCAATGACGGAGTCTACTTCATCGGCGATAGAGACCAAAACCTCGGTGCCGCCCAAGCGCTCGAGTCGCTCCAAGGCAGCGCCAGAAAGAATCACTTTAGGTGCATTCAGCTCGGTCTTAACGATACTCATGGACGGCATAGTTATACCGCCTCTAAACCCGGTGCCCAGCGCCTTGACAATCGCCTCCTTGACCGCGAACCGCTTTGCCAATAACCGCGCATCAACAGTCCCGCTCGAGAGCTCCTGTACCGAGAGTATCTTTTTTGAAAAACGATCTCCGAAACGTGAGAACGCGGATTCAACACGTGCCAATAAAACAGTATCCACACCAACACCCAATATCACGTCATCTCTCCTCAGTGTTCCCGATCTGCCGCCATTGATTCACCGCATCTCGAACGCGCAAAGTTTTTCCACCCAATCGATACTCAATAGCCTGTCGCATCACCTGTTTCAGCTTACGCCTCAGCGGCGGATCAATCACTCGCTCAGCGTGTTGCCAGCTCGACAACGCCAACAGTTCCTGGCCCGTTAATACACTGAGGTCAGTCGCGCCCACACTGCTCCGAACAAAGCCTTTATCGCTCTGAAATACGTAGTTTATCGCAGGATCAATTGGATTCTGATCATGGTCACAGTGCCACTGAATTTGGTACCCCAATTCGTCAAACAACAGGAGTTCAAAACGCCTCAGGATTAATTCGGTGTCGTCCTCATCCGCAATTCGTGCCAGAGATGTGCCGTAAGCGGCAAAGAGGGTCGGTGACGGATCAAACTTTGGCAGTAGCAACGTCAGTAACTCGTTGAGATACAGTCCAGTAAATAGCTTTTCACCGGGTAGAGAAATCGCAATCCCCGCACTTTCCGCACCCGCAAGGTAACGAAGTTCAGATTTCCCGCCCAAACGAACAAGCACAGGACTGAAGGGTTGCATCAAACTCGCCAGGGTTCCGCCTCGTTGCTTTCGATGCACCCCTTTGACAACAGCGGTGAGTCGACCTTCGTTTGCGGTAATAAAATGCACCAAAAAACTCGAGTCTCTGTAAGACTGACGGCTCAACACCCACGCAGGTTGCATGGATGACGTCACGACTCGCCTTCGAGTCCCAGGCTTTGCAATGCTCGCACGTCGTCCGACCAACCAGACTTTACCTTCACCCAGAGTTTGAGCATCACTTTACTGTCAAACGCTTTTTCCATGTCGCGCCGGGCTTCCGTTCCAATAGAGCGGAGCCGTGATCCACCGGTTCCAATAACAATACGCTTTTGCCCTTCTCGCTCCACAAATATGATGGCACTGATGTGCTGTGTGCCGCGCTCATCCGGTTGAAAACCCTCAATCTCGACCGCCGTTGTGTGTGGCAGCTCGTCACCCAGCTGGCGTATTATTTTTTCACGTATGAGCTCCGCCGCAAGAAATCGCTCCGTTCGATTGGTGATTTGTCCCTCTGGAAATAGGTGATGTCCCTCTGGCAGATTTCGTCGGACAAATGTCTCGAGTACGTCGAGATTTTTTTGCCGCAGAGCCGAAATTGGGAACACTCCTGCAAAGTCATGAAGCGCATGGAGGCTCTCCATTTCAGGCAAAAGTGCCTTGGGGTCATCCATTAA
>JAQXEB010000050.1 GCA_029251065.1 Luminiphilus sp. | reverse complement strand
AGCCAATATTTGTGAGCATGGTCTTGTAGGCGGCGCGGTCGTTATCAATGCCGGGGTTGGCCTTGTGCCAGGCACTGATACTGGCTTGCATGTCATCGCGAATCGCGAGCAGCTCTCGGTTGCGCGGCGTAAACCGCGCCACAATGTCTGCGAGCGCGCGCCAAAATGTGGCGGCCTCAAGCCCGGTACCCGGAAGAATTTCATTTTCCAATAGGGCGTGAATCTCAGGATCGACCTGGAGACCTGCGCATTCGATTCGTATTGACATGGTGTGCTCTCGCTCTCGGTTATTTGTGCATTGTCCTTTGCTTCTTACGATGAGCGGAAGCGAACTGATTAATGACCGTCATTAAAAATAATGATGGTGGTGCAGAAGGTGATTTATTTAAGTGATAGTGACGAGCTGTCGGCTGGGGAGTCCCGCCATGACACGCAGGATATCTTCGAACAAAGGCACGTGAACGTCGGCATCTATTGACCCGGTGGTGATGAAGTTAGGAAAGGTGTGGACGCGGATCAGTTTTAGGTCGCCTGCTTTGGTCAGCAGTGTGTCGAGTGCGAGTACTGCGAACGCGCCGTTGGTACATTCAGCCTCGACCTCCTTCAAGAGGGGGCGTACCTGAGTCACCAAGGCGTGTGATGCCTTTTCTATGAGGTGGGCGTATGGCGTCTGGCTGCCCGGCAGAAGTCTGATGCTCGAGCCCGACTCACGGTAGCTCTGGTTATCGGCTTGTGATGCGAAGTTTGCATCGTTTGGCGCATAAGGGCTCCCGTGAATAAAGGCCACACTCTCCTGAAACCGGTAAAGCACCTCCCCAATGACAGCCAGGTAGATTCGGGTGGTGAACTTGTGCTGGTCGATGAGCGCCAGTTGATTCTCTGCACGTTGCAGTAGGTGACCTGCAGGCAGGGTGGCTGACATCAGGATGGCCGTTGGCACACAAAGCGTCTTGTCCTTGGCCCCTCGCAAACGCGGCCTGATAAACCACAGTTCGTCGGGTTTAGGGTTCGTCGCCACCGCGTCCTGAACGCGCTCGAAGGTGCCGGGCACTACGTGAGAGAGCCCCAGGTCTGTAAGACGTGAGACGACCGTACCCACGTCGGAGAGCGGGTTTAAGCTGTGTCGTCCTGCCGTGCGAAAGCGGGGACCAGACCAGTGCGCCGGCGTGTCCGGTTGCGGCTTGTTGCCGTAGCTGTCCCAGTAACAGGCGTAAACCCCGGTAAATTTATTATCACGGGCTTTGAGTGTTTTCACGGCCCGCTGCCAAAGCACATTCGCCCGATTAGCAACGACGGTTAGGCGTTGTTTTGCGGGCTCGTTTGCAACTGACAACGGGGCAATTGGTGGCATCTCTGTAACGACAGGTTCGGCAATAACGCGTGACGCTGCTGGCGCGTCTTCATTCAAACTGATCCGAGGCAAGGGCTTTGATGCGTCGTAGGACTCTCTTATGTCGTGCAGCCTAAACCACAGGTTAAAGGCCCATTTTTCGCCTGACTCCACCGGCATGCCCGCATGAAGACTCAGGGGGTGTGGACCACTGATGTCCTCGGTGGTGTTGTGAAACAAAACCATGCGGCCCGGCTGAGCGGGAACCGTGATCCCCAGTTTGGGAAACTGCGTTGCACCGCCCGCTTCGACCTTGTTGAGATAGACCAGCGCTGTGACCAAACGCTGCCCCCCCCACTGCGCTGCGCGCTGACCCCGAGGCTGAGTGAGGTTAAACGCGTCGAAGTGTGGACGATACTCTTGTTCGGGACCGTAATGAATAATCTGCATGGATTCGGCGTTTGCCAGCGGTAAGCCAACAATGTCAGCGATGCGTTCGCCAATCGATTGAACAACGTCGTCCTCGTCGTACTTAAGCCAGTGATTTGACCCTGTGCGACCTTCGCTGGGTTTGTAGCCCTCGTCGAGTACCACGCCTGCGCGCTTAATGTGCGGTTTGGCCAGCTCTATCAGGTAGGCACACTCAATGGGTGAAATGACATTGTTGCGGACCGCAACCACCGGATCAGTGGAATGCGTTTGGGCTCCTTCGTAGTCACTTTTGAGTTGGATCGTGTCGCTCATGACGTGCGCCTTTCAGTCCTTGCGTCCTCGTGATAACAACTGGCGAGGCTCACAGGACTTGATGCTGTTAAATGGATCGTGCAATTTTTGTGATCAGCTGACGAATCCATCGGTGCCCGGGATTATGTTGCAGCAGGGGGCTCCATGCCATCTTCAGTTCAAGTGGTGGGATGTCGAAAGGGACATCACGCAGCACAACCCGAGGATTGTCGCGCTTTAAATGTGTGGCGCGCGTGGGCAGTGTGACGATGAGGTCGTTTTGCTCTGCTAGCGTCATTGCGGCCTGGTAGTGTCGTGTAAAGACGCGAATACGGCGTTTTTTGCCCAGTTCGTCTAGCGTCGAGTCAACCCAGCCTAAGCGTTGCACGTCGTCAGGATTAACCCCAACCCCAACGCCCATTCCGGTTTTACTCACCCAAATGTGGTCTGCAGCGAGGTAGTTGTCCAAGGTGAAATTTTCAAGAATCGGATTGTCGGGACTCAGCAAGCACGAAAAAGTGTCTTGCCACAGGGTTATTTGGTGAAACGACTGCGGCATCTGAGCAAAGCGGTTAATCACTAAGTCGACCTTGCCACGTTCAACGTCGAGAAAGCTGACGTCCGATGGATTCATAATATCAAGCGTAATACCCGGCGCTTGCTCTCTGAGCTCCTTAAGGACCGAGGGTAATAGCGTGGACTCGGCGTAATCACTTGCCATGAGGCGAACGACACGCGTTTCTGTGTGCGGCGTAAACTCCTCAGTGGGCTGAAGCGCACGATCGACATTGGTTAAAATCTCTCTGAGTTGTGGCTCGAGCTCCTCGGCTTTTGCGGTCGGTGTCATGCCGTCAGACGTGCGAATCAGCAGAGGATCGTTGAAGACCTCGCGCAAGCGCTTAAGCCCGTTACTCATGGCGGGTTGCGACAAGCCGAGGCTGTGGGCCGCCTGCGTCACATTGCGCTCACGAAGAAGGGCATCGAGGTAGACCAGAAGGTTTAAATCAACGCGACCGAGTCGGCTCATTTGGATGTCTCCCTGTAGAACGCACTATTCATCACATGAATAATACACCTTCTGCCGTTGTTGAGAGAAATTCTTGGTCTAAACGGATGAACCGCTACAATAGCGTCAGAATTTGGAGGGTTTATGTACAAAGCACCGTTAGATGATATGCAATTCCTGATTGACGACGTCTGTCAGACAGGCGCTCGACTTGGAGGCTTACCGCGATTTGAAGGCCTGGAGGTGGGCACTGACCTCACCACTGCGCTGCTCGAAGAGGCCTCAAAACTGGCGGCTGACGTGGTTGCTCCGCTGCGTCGCGTGGGTGATCAGCAGCCGGCGCGTTGTGCAGACGGGGCGGTGACGATTCCTCCGGGCTACGGTGATGCCATTAGAGCGTTGGGTGACGGGGGCTGGGTTGGTATCTCCGCAGACTCGGGTTTCGGCGGGCAAGGCCTTCCTGAGCTTTACGGGACTGCAGCGTGTGAGATGTGGAACTCGGCCGACATGGCCTTTGCACTTGAGCCCTTTTTAAGTTCAGGCGCAGCTCTCGCTATCTCGGCGCACGGCAGCGACGCACTGAAGAACAAGTACCTGCCCAATATCAATGCAGGCGTTTGGTCGGGAACAATGAATCTCACGGAGTCCGGCGCAGGGTCTGATTTGGGTCCCATGAAAACGCGTGCGGAACGGCACGGCGATCACTACCGAATTTTCGGTCAGAAAATCTACATTACCTGGGGTGACCACGACGCGACCGAGAACATTATCCACTTGGTGTTGGCGCGTTTACCCGACGCGCCCGAGGGCAGTAAAGGCATCTCGCTGTTTGTCGTTCCCAAGTTCTTGGTGAACGACGACGGTAGTTTAGGCGACCGAAATGACGCCTATCCGGTTTCGGTGGAACACAAGCTGGGGATTCACGGAAGCCCCACGTGTGTCATGGCGTACGGTGATCAAGACGGCGCGATTGGCTACCTGGTAGGTCAGGAAAATAATGGACTCGCCTGCATGTTCACGATGATGAATGAGGCGAGGCTCAAGGTTGGACTGCAG
>JAQXEB010000049.1 GCA_029251065.1 Luminiphilus sp. | reverse complement strand
ACGCGCTCGCCGTCTTCTAAATTAGTCAGCTTTATGGCGAGAGAGTCATCAGGCGTTGTCGAGAACCAGCGGTATCGCTGATTCATACTGTGAAAGGGCGAAACGTGTAACTTTTTATCGAACTCGGTTTGGTAGAGCCTTGTCGCTGCATCGACCGGAAGCACGTAGCTGTGACGCTCACCCCATGGCGTGTTGGTCACCTCCGCAACGATGTATTCGAGCTCGTGGGTCAGGTGACTTTTACAGAAGTAACAGGCTATGGGGTTGTTCTGAATTCCGAAGTAACGCCAGTTGGCCAAGAGAAATACTTGCCCCTCGAAATGGTGCCCCGTGACCTCGTGAATGCGCTGTTTAACAGCCGCTGCAATGGGTACGTTGGCGGCGCCAATAAAGTCATTACGAACAAACCGAGCTAAGCCCCATCGGCCGACACTCCAAAATGGAAGATCTTTAATGATTTTCTCAACATGCTCTACGTCGACGAATGGCATAAAAACGGAGTAACTGAAGCGATGGTGTTTTGGCTTCATACGAGCGTGTGCCAGTGTCCCGATGTAAAAGGCTGTTCTCACTCAGCGGCCTTCCTTGCGATGATGGCGTCGGCAACTCGATGACCGCTAAACAGACCGTCTTCATGGAACCCATTGCGCCAGTAGGCGCCACAAAACCATGTATCACGCACGCCGTTGATCTCCTCCCAGCGCTCTTGAGCGGCGATCCCGCCGATCGTGAATTGCGGATGGGCGTATCGGTACTCCCCTAATATCGTTGCAGGATCAATAGCCGCTGTGTCGTTAAGCGTGACGCAAAATGTTTCTGGAGCCGAAATTCCCTGCAAAATATTCATGTTGTAGGTGAGGGTCGCTTGGCTATTTGAGGGCCTCAGGCGGTAGTTCCAGCTCGACCAAGCGCGTCTGTTTTTAGGTAAAAGTCGTGCGTCAGTGTGCAGTACAACCTCGTTCTCAGAGTAGGGCAGTTGAGAGAGGATGGCGCGCTCTTTAGCATCGTAGTCGCTCAACAGGGCCAATGCCTGGTCGGCGTGGCTCGCGATCACGATGTTGTCAAACGTCAGTTCTTCGCCTTGCTGTGTTCGTAGTCTGGGCTTTTGCCCTGGTTCTCGCACGACGGCTGCGACGCCGCACGACGTGCGTATATTGTCTGCAAATGGCGCGCACAAGGGTTTAAGGTAGCTTTGACTGCCGCCGGTGAGGACTCGCCATTGCGGTCTGTTTTTGACCTGCAGTAATCCGTGGTTTTTAAAAAAGCGAA
The DNA here is from genome assembly GCA_029251065.1 of Luminiphilus sp. Classification (GTDB taxonomy): domain Bacteria; phylum Pseudomonadota; class Gammaproteobacteria; order Pseudomonadales; family Halieaceae; genus Luminiphilus. Next base: position 1,799 of record JAQXEB010000049.1, on the reverse strand, counting down.
CAAAAAATTCGGCGGGGTAGTTGAGCGTTTCTTCGAAGTTTGCCGACCAGATGGCAGACGCCATGCTGAGCAGATAGTTGCGCCTAAATAGCGCGGAAAATTGATGACGCTCGAGATACGCTTGCAGTGTTTCACCGGTCTTTAGGCGTCCAGCCTCTAGGTCTTCGATAGCAATGCGGTTGAATCGTAAGATCTCAAGCACCATGCCGATGAATGTCGGTGACAATAGGTTACGCCGTTGCGCAAAAAGTGTACTCAGGGTATTGCCTGCGTATTCCAGCCCGGACAGGTCGTCGGATACAGAAAATCCCATTGTTGTGGGTTGATTGGAGACTTTAAGCTCGTCCATCAGTGCAATGAATTCTGGGTAGGTCCAGTCGTTGTAAACAATAAATCCGGTATCGATGGCGTAGTCGCCGCTGGCCACCGACACGTCTTTGGTGGCGGTATGTCCCCCAATGAGTGGCGAGGCTTCAAAGACTTCCACGGCCTCACCAGAGCGGGCCAGACGATAAGCGCAACCGAGCCCTGAAATGCCCGTGCCGATGATGGCTGTCGTCATTGTTATACCTTCTATGTCCTTAACCGATGTTGTCGCACAACTTGCCGCTCGCAACAATGTGTAAATTTTAATATACACATTTAGGTGTCAACTTTACTGGATATGTGTATTCTGGATGGAGATACGCTCAAAGGAGAGTGCTCAATGGTCGACAAGCAGGGAGAAGGCGCACGCGGACAGCCCGCGACCTCTGCTTGGTCAGTGCCTCAGGGGCGTCGTACCGATGAGTGGAGTCTTTGTGTCGTTCGAGTGGCCGAGCATCGCGATCGCGCGGCATTTGCAAAGTTTTTCGCCCATTTTGCACCGTTAATTAAAGCGTTTGCGCTTTCGGGATCGTCGCTGTCAGCGGCCCATGCCGACGAGTTGGTGCAAGAGGTCATGCTCAAGGTTTGGCAAAAGGCGGCGGGCTTCAATCCTGAGAAAGCGGCGGCGAGCACGTGGGTCTACACCATTGCACGAAACTGTCGGACGGATATGTTTCGTCGACTGCAGAAATTCGATACCCAACTCGATGCTGAAGACGTAGGATTTGAGCTTGAGGGCCATGAGCCTACGAGTGCCCTGCATGCGGAGCGCGGTGCGCAAAAGGTTCGAGAGCTGATGAGTCATCTGCCTCAGGACCAGGCGCAAATTTTGGCGAAGGTGTATATGGAAGGTAAGTCGCACTCTGAGACAGCTGCAGAGCTCGGGCTACCGCTGGGTACGGTTAAATCGCGAGTGCGATTGGCAATACAAAAATTACAAGTTTTCATGGCTGCGGGTTCAGAGGAGTGATCCGCACGGGTACACTTATCGGTATTAGTTTGCATATAAAGTAAAAAAATTTGCTCTGGTTAAACCGACGACTACAGTTGGGCGTACCGCAGTCAAAGAAATATGCAGTCGACCGAACGAATGGGCAGGGTTAGAAAGACATCATGGTAAAGCATCATCCAGATTCCAATACGTTAGCTGAGTACTCGGCGAGCTCGCTGCCTGCGGCGCAGAGCGTCTGCGTGGCGACTCATTTAGATCATTGCACTGCCTGTCAGCAAAAACTGGCTCAACTCGAGAGCATCGGCGGTGTGATGTTAGAGGACACGGCGCCTGTATCAGTCGATCCGCAGGTGTTTGAAGATGTTCTTTTACGACTCGATGAAGTACCTGATGACCGCGCCGCCAATGACGCGAACGCGTCAACGTTGTCATGGACAATCAAGCAGGTTCGGCAGGGAAATTTAGACAAGCTACAGTGGAA
>JAQXEB010000048.1 GCA_029251065.1 Luminiphilus sp. | reverse complement strand
GCTCGATGAAAGTCGGGGACGTGCTTCAGTTGCGAGAAACGCCCAACATGGTTGATAAAACGGACGCCCATATTATTCCCGTCGTAAACGTAGGCAGTGGCGAAAAATTTGTCACGGCTTCTGGTGTGCACGCGATTAAAGACGGCATCAAGTCGGCGAAAGAGACAGCACCGCGAGCGAAAAAGCCAGACTTCCTTCGGATGAGAGTCCGCCACTCGCCCAAGTATGAGTCGGTGAAGGACATCGTAAAGCAGCATCGCCTAGCCACGGTCTGCGAGGAAGCAAAATGTCCCAACATCAGTGAGTGTTGGAGCGCAGGCACAGCGACGATCATGCTCATGGGAGACGTGTGCACCCGCGCGTGTCGATTTTGCTCAGTAAATACGGGAAATCCGAGAGGGTGGCTCGACCCGGAGGAGCCTATTAATACGGCAAAAGCTGTCGAATTAATGGGGTTGTCTTACGTGGTATTGACCTCAGTTAATCGGGATGACTTACCGGACGGCGGTGCTGGTCATTACGCGCAAACAGTGACGGCGGTAAAGCGACTGAATCCGCAGACCGGTGTGGAGGCCCTCACGCCCGATTTTTTGGGGCTCGAGTCGGCAATTGATGTATTACTGGCGTCGGGCATCGATGTTTTTGCACAAAACATAGAGACGGTTAAGCGCCTTACACATCCGGTACGAGACCCCCGAGCAGGTTACCAACAAACACTTAATGTATTGAGGTATGCCGCTGAGTCATCAGACGTCATTACCAAAACTTCGTTGATGCTTGGGCTTGGAGAGACCGACGATGAGCTCCTGAGTTGTATGGACGATTTACGGGACGCCGACGTCGATGTCCTTACGCTGGGTCAATATTTGCAACCCACGCCAAACCATTTGCCGGTTGAGCGCTTTGTCACGCCCGAAGACTTTGAGCGGTATCGAGCGCTCGGGCTCGCTAAGGGGTTTAAGGAAGTGGTGTCGGGCGTCTTTGTCCGATCGAGCTATCGAGCCGAGAGAGTCCTGGAATTTAACAATGTTGGTTTACAAGCGCCTTAGGAGTCTGGCTTGAGTCAGCACAAGCTTCTCTACATCACTTCGGTGTGCACGCATCGGCAGGATCAGGTGTTGCGCGCTCCCACGCAAGCGCTGCTGAGTACGCTTTCTCGAGACTTCGACATCTCGCTGGCGGTCGTTGGACCAGTGAGTCAAACGGCGCTTAATGAACTTCGAGTTAAGCTGGGGATCACGCGGATAACAGGTGGGTTTGAGCGCGGTTTAGATGAACGACCGGTCGGCGGCGCGCTGAAGGCTGTCTTTGAGTCGAGTGGTCTCGAGGCCTACGTCAACGGTCGATTAAAGGCGGCCATTCAGCGTCGGGCTGCCGACTTTGAATCGGTGGTGCTCGACAGTTTAGAGGCGACGCCCTATCTGCCTCTGGGTATTCCGGGGAAAACGATTTACTTCGCGCAGGAAATAGCCTCTGACGCGGATCGAATTGGGCGCGGCATTTTGGGTGGGCGACGTATTAAGCGCGTCAAAGATATGGAGTTCGACGCGCTGTCACGTTTTGACCGGGTATTCTCAGTACCGTCGACGGCAACGGCAGTATTAGCCTTAGGTTTGCCCCTTGGTAAGTTAGTCGACGAGGCAACACAGCCCAGTGCAGCGAGGCCCACGATCTCGGTTGCGGAGTTTTCAGCAACGCGGATGCGGATTGGGTATGCCGGCTATTTGGGGAATGAACAAAATGTGGCCAGTCTCACTTGGTTTCTCGACAACATTTGGAATGCCATTAGAGACGCGGTCCCGGGGCTTGAGTTCCACGTGATAGGGCAAGATGCGAGTGACGCCCTGGAACAAAAGTTGACGGGTTATGGTGATATTTCTTTGCACCGCGATAATCGCGACACGAAGCTCTCCGAACTTGGCGTTCGCGTCATGATCGAACCGCTGCTCAACGAGACCCATACTGAGGCCAAGCTGGTGAACGCGTTGGCACGCGGCATTCCGGTTGCGACAACACGCGAAGGGCTCTCAAGAGCACGATTAGATGTGGGTGATGCTGTATCAGTCGCTGACAGTTCGTCGCACATGGTGCTTAACTTAAGACGGTTACTGTCCGAAGCGACCCTTTGGCAGGCATTAAACGAAAGGTCACAAAGAATCGGATCGTCACTTTTGCCGTATCATGAGGTATCGCATTCAATGCGCCGATTGTTAAAGCGCGTTGAATCCTAATCCGACAGTGAGAAGAGATGACAAGTCGTGAGTGAGTTTCAAAGAGTAGGACTGCTGGGGCGCCGAGAGCATCCAGGGGTGACCCACGTGGTTTCCGAGCTTCTCGATCTCTTGGACGGACGTGGCATCGATGTGGTGTTGGAAGATCGTCTGGCGACGCTTGCGCACTTTGAGACGCGCGCGATGCAGCCCAGAGACGCGATTGGTGCCAATGTTGACTTGGCCGTCGTTATTGGCGGCGACGGCAGCTTGCTCAGCGCAGCGAGAACCTTGGTTAAACATGACTGTCCAGTTATTGGAATAAACCGCGGGCGTCTTGGCTTTTTGACCGATGTCAGTCCTGACGACGGTCTTGTGACGCACGTCAGTAGTGTTCTGGACGGGCAGTACACGACCGATAAGCGTTTTCTGCTGGACGTTGAGGTTCATGGCCCTCAGGGTTTGACCGGGCAGGCGGAAGCGCTGAACGATGTTGTCGTCAACTCAGGCACGTCAGCACAAATGATCGAGTTTCAGCTTCACGTTGACGATGAGTTTGTTTATCGCATGAACGCCGACGGCTTGATTATTTCAACGCCTACCGGTTCGACCGCCTATTCGATGTCCGCTGGGGGGCCCATCATGACCCCCGACTTAGATGCAGTGGTGCTGGTGCCCATGTTTCCGCACTCGCTCACCAGCCGCCCAATGGTGATTCACGGGGATAGCGAAATACGAATTGATACGCTAGAGCGGAATAAAAATAACCCGCTAGTGACCTGCGACGGCCAAGTCTCGTTGACATTGAGTCCTGGTGACTCCGTGGCAGTCAGAAAAAAGGAACGGGCACTGCGACTGCTTCACCCGCCGGGTCATAGCTTTTATGCGAGTTGTCGCGACAAGTTACGGTGGTCTGATGCCCTCACGCCCTGATGTTAGGGTTCACTGGCGTCAGGCTCCGGTTACTCTTTTTGTTCTCGCCATGGCGGGGCTTGTTTTTGCCTTAATGGCTGCGCTTGGCGATGCCGTGATTCTTGACTGGTTGGCGTTCCACAAAGTTGAATTTAACGGACGTCGCTTTGAGCTTGTCGATCCCGGCGCTCAGTACTGGCGATACGTCAGTCCCGCGCTTGTGCATTTTGGCGTGATGCACATTGTGTTTAATGCCCTGTGGATATGGGAGTTTGGCAGTCGGCTCGAGCTCAGCTTGGGAAGCATATTTTCGTTCAATTTGTTTTTAGCGGGCGCCGTCGGCGGTAATGTTCTGCAAAGTTGGTGGGCCGGACCTTCGATTTTTGGCGGGCTTTCGGGCGTTGTGTACGCGTATATGGGGTGTTTGTGGGTGCTACATCGAACGCGGCCCGGCCTTGTGTATATTCCACTGCCCTCCATATTCACGTTTATGTGGGTTTGGCTGTTTATTGGCTTTACCGGTGTGCTCAAAGTAATCGGTCTTGGATCCATTGCTAATGGTGCTCACTTAGGGGGTTTATTGGTGGGTATTATCACCGGCGCCATTATCGCCACAATCACCCGGAAGCAGGGCTAAGGTATGTCAGAAAGTTATGAAGACGCCATTGTGGCGATGCCGCGAGAGGTCTATGACCGCATGGTAGACGCCTTGTCGCTGGGTAAATGGCCCGATGGGCGATCGATCACCGACGCGCAACGTGTTGATACGATGAACGCCGTGATCTTATGGGGGCAGCACCACCTGCCTGAGGATCAACGGATAGGGTTTATCGATAAGGGATCAAAGGCGGACAGTCTGTGTGACGATCCAGTTCCTATTAAATGGCAGTGAGGAGTGACCTAGGTCAATGTTAGTCAGTGGAAATTTACGCAAGATGGTCACAGAGCTCTCTGGCGACGTGAAATATCAGCTGCCGCTCGATGAAGCGCGTATTGATTTAAATGCGCTGTTAGGAACCCGCGTGGCGTTTGATTTTGGCGGCGTCATTAATTGCGTTCACTGCGACCGGAAGACTAAGAAGAGTTTTAGCCAGGGTTTTTGTTACCCCTGTTTTCGTCGTCTTGCGGCCTGTGACAGTTGCATTATGAGTCCTGAAAAGTGCCACTTTGATGAGGGCACTTGCCGCGAGCCCGACTGGGCGCAGTCAAACTGTTTCGTAGACCACGTGGTCTACCTCGCCAATACATCGGGAGTGAAAGTCGGCATAACGCGTCACTCCCAAGTGCCAACTCGCTGGATGGATCAAGGCGCTACGCAGGCTCAGCCCATTGCCCGCGTGCAGCATCGGCAGCTTTCCGGGTTACTCGAAACCGCAATAGCAAAGCATGTTGCGGATAAGACAGCGTGGCAAACGATGCTTAAAGGTAATGGTGCGGACGTCTCTTTAGAAGATAAACGCACGGCGCTTATGGACTTGTGCGCCGAGGACATCAGTGCACTGCAAGATCGCTTCGGCCTTCAAGCACTGCAGATTTTAGAGGGTGAGCCAACGGTTGAGATCAACTACCCCGTTCTTGAATTCCCTACTAAAGTCAGCACACATAATTTCGATAAAAACCCCCGTGTTGAAGGTCGCTTAATGGGGATCAAGGGGCAGTACCTGTTGCTCGACACTGGCGTGCTTAACATTCGAAAATTCGGCGGGTATCACGTCCAAATGGAGACAGAATAACAATGCGAGACGGCACACCTAAAACGATTTACCGACAGAACTATCAGCCGCCGGATTTTTTGATTAGCGACGTTGATCTCGCCTTTGATATTCACGACGGAACGACGCGTGTTGTCAGCAAACTGACGATTGAGCGACAGGGTCAGCACGCAAGACCCTTGGTGCTTGATGGCGAGGGCCTGTCGGTTCGGTCCATTAGCATTGACGAGGCTCAGGTCGCTGAGTCTGACTTTACCTATGCAGGGGGTAAGCTCACGTTAGAGACGGTACCCCACCGTTTTGTGTTTGGTGCTGTGGTCGATATTGAGCCCGAGTCCAATACGTCGCTTGAAGGTTTATACCGGTCTCGGACGATGTACTGTACGCAGTGCGAGGCGGAGGGGTATCGAAAGATTACCTTTGGTTTGGATCGACCCGATGTCCTCTCGACGTTCACCGTCAGCCTCTCAGCGGATAAAACCGTCTGTCCCGTGTTGTTGAGTAACGGCAATGAAGTGGCTCGCTCAGACTTAGAGGATGGCCGCCACAAGGTGGTGTGGCATGACCCACACCCCAAACCCAGTTATCTGTTCGCGCTGGTGGCTGGCGACCTCGAATTAGTTGCTGATCGCTTTGTAACGCAGTCGGGTAAGCCTGTGGATCTGCATATCTGGGTTGAGGCCAAAGACACAGGCTACTGCGATCATGCAATGGCGTCGCTCAAAGCGTCGATGCGCTGGGATGAAGAGCGCTACGGTCTCGAGTACGACCTTGATCTATTTAATATTGTCGCTGTTGATGACTTCAATATGGGGGCAATGGAAAATAAGAGCCTGAATATTTTCAACACCTCCTGTGTGCTGGCACACCCTGATATTACGACTGACCTGGGTTACCAGCGAGTCGAGGGCGTTGTTGCGCACGAGTATTTCCACAACTACTCGGGTAATCGTGTCACCTGCAGAGACTGGTTTCAGCTGAGCCTCAAAGAGGGCTTTACTGTTTTTCGAGACGCTGAGTTTTCTGCCGATATGAATTCTCGAGGCGTCAAGCGTATTGAGGACGTGGCTTTCTTGCGAACGCATCAGTTTGCTGAGGACGCAGGTCCCATGGCGCACCCGGTCAGACCCGACTCGTTTATCGAAATCTCTAACTTTTACACGATGACGGTCTACGAAAAAGGTGCTGAGGTTGTGCGGATGCTCAACACGCTGTTGGGCGATGACGCGTTTTACCGAGGTGCTCGATTGTATTTTGAGCGCTTCGACGGGATGGCGGTTACCTGTGATGATTTTGTTGACGCCATGCAGGAGGCCTCAGGCAAAGATTTGACGCAGTTCCGACGCTGGTATGAACAGGCGGGTACGCCGGTCATCGATGTTGAAAAAGTATTCGACTCTGCCCGTGGGCGATTGGAGCTGACTTTTACTCAAAGTAACCCGCCCACGCCAGGGCAAGACGAAAAACCACCACTGCACATTCCGGTTGCGGTCTCACTAATGACCAATGGCGAGCACATCGACCTGGGCGACGGACACACCGCTCGGGTTATTGAGCTTAACCAAACCTCTCAGACTGTGTCGTTTGATGGACTCACGACAGAGCCTGTCGTCTCAGCATTGCGTGGTTTTTCCGCACCGGTGCGCTTGAACATGTCTCAGACCCGGGACGATCTCGTGGCCCTTATGGGTTACGACGATGATTCATTTGTGCGTTGGGATGCATCTCAGCGGCTTGCACTAGACGCAATGGATGCAACATCGGATGTCTTGCCTGAGGACTACCTTGTTGCGCTCAAGCGCGTCTTAGCCGGCGATCTTGAAGACGCCATGAAAGCAAAGCTCTTGAGCTTACCGACCGAGGCCTCAATTGCCGATCGCGCGGCACAGACAGGCTTGGTCAACGTGC
>JAQXEB010000047.1 GCA_029251065.1 Luminiphilus sp. | reverse complement strand
ACGCGAACAATGGCCAGCAGGAAGGCAAACGCACCGACTGTGGTAATCGCATAGCCGACATAGCCACCCTGGTGCCAACGCTCTTCAAGTGTTGGCGTGTCAATAATTGCCGCAAGGAAAGAGCCGCCAGTAGGGCCGGTAGGGTCAATACCAAACGCACTGAGGCCACCGGTTGCATCAGCAAGGGCTGCTGCGTCGGCAACGGAGCTGCCACCAGGCTGTCGTGGAAGCTCAGCGAGCTTCTCATTTCCGTAAGACAAGTAGTTACCGTTCACATCGACGATGTTAAACGCACCAACACGAACGACTTCGCGGCTGGCAATTTCACCCGAGGGTGTTGCGACATCGGCAGTGAAACGAGAAACAACGCCCTGCTGTGTTATTTCATTCAGCAACTCGTACCACACGCGCTCAATCTCTTCAATTTGAGGCAACTGATCGGAGCCGGTCATCTTCGCAATGAGGTCCTTCAAAAAGCCTTCGCGGCTCGGATACTCTGAGCTGACGAGTGACACCTCAATATTTGACGCTAGATCGCCAGAGGCCGCCGTCAAGTGCCCAAATAACTCACCAAGCGTACCTAAACGCTCCTTAAGCTTCTCCTGCTTCGCAGCAATCAGAAGCTCGTTATCTTCAAACTTCTTCTCAAGGCGTGCTGAGCGTCGCTCCTCTGCGGCGCGTTCACGCTCTGCGCGATTAAGCTCAGACTGCTGATTCGACTTATCTTGCGAGAAGCGCTGCTCTCTCGCTCGATTTTCGCCATCGGCCCGCGATCGACCTTGCTTGACCAGATCAAGCAAGTCGCTCATGTTCTGAGCGGCCACTTCCTGTGGTGTCGGTCCTGCTGGAACTTCGGGAGCGGCTGCGTCGTCTTGAGCGACTACAATGCTTGCGAACAAACCTGCAATGACAAAGGTCGTTGCTTTCAAAAACTTAGCATTCATCTTAGTTGGCCTCCGGAGCTGCGATAGGCATGTTCAAAAGTTCAATTGTTGCCTGCTTTTTGGCAATTCGGACGGCTTTGCGAACGGCCGTCGAATAATCCGCTGAGGATAAGGACTCCCAAGCACGCGCATCATTGTTCCATGCGCGCGTTTCAGCGCCGTCTGTGGTCTGAGCAACCAACGCGACACGCCCAATGCGTAGCATATCCACTTCACGCTCGGCGCCATCAACTGCGATAGTGTCTGAGTAGGCTTCAATGCCTCTACCGTACTGAAGCTCAATCGAATACAGCTCGAGAATTTGGCGGAACGCTTCAGCAGAGGTCACATCCGAGCGATCCAAATTAGCGCGCACGGCTTCAATGTTGCCCTTGCGTGTGTCAAGGTCGAACGGCATATCCAGATCAATAAACTGGTCTAAACCATCGAGCATTCGCGTCACTAGTGGTGGAATTTGACGTTGAATGATCGCCGCGTCTGAAATGGACTGATCGATATCGCCAATGCGGCGCTCTTGATTCGCAATCTGGCGATCTAAGCGTGCGTTGTAGACCCGAAGACCTTCAACCTGCTTCATCACGGTCTTGTAATCGGCCAGCAAGTCGCGCGTCTCGTCCGCTAAGCGATCGATCTTGCCCTGCGAAGTAAGTGCGGCTTTAGTGCGGTCAATTCCAACCTGCATAATATCTTCGAGTGAGTCAGCTTTGGCATAAGCTGCACCACCCACAAAACTGGCTACGATTGTCGCAACGCCAAGAAGAGTTTTAATCCGAGTGTTAGTCATGGGATTCGTATTTCCTCACGCAAAAGAGTCCGTGGTCCACAAGTGGTCCGTTTTTCGTCGGTACGGTTTAAGTCCGGCCGCAGATCTATTTATATATTTGGGATCGACGGGATGGAAACTGTAAAGCCTAGAATGTTGCAGTGCAACGCTTCTAGAAAGTTAATCCAACTTAATTCGACAAATAATACGCCGATTAGGCCTTTTCCAACCGAATAACGGAAAAGTCATGACTATTGTGCTCGCCAGCCGGGATCCGCTCTCGAGTAACTTCTCGCCAGGCGGCGAGTTCTTCGAGATCGAAAAAGGCATCGCCATCAACGTGTCCGTGGACACGAGTGACAAACGCTCGCGAAGCAAAGGGCAAGGCTTGCCGATAGACTTCCGCGCCACCAATGACCATGACACTGTCAGCACCGTCAATAAAAGCCTGGCCTTCTGCAAGATCAATAGCCTGCTCTATGGAAGACGCGACAGACACGCCCAACGCCGTCCACGACGGGTCGCGCGTTAAAATAATGTTGAGGCGCCCGGGCAGCGGCCGACCGATCGATTCAAACGTTTTACGACCCATCACAATCGGACGACCCATGGTCGTTCGCTTAAAGTGCTGAAGATCGTCAGGAAGGTCCCATGGCAATGCATTGCCGCGCCCAATAACGCCGTTATCCGCGACGGCGACAACAATGGAGACCGGTAATGAGTCTGACTCTCTCACGGCTACACTGCCACAGGAGCCGAAATATTGGGTTCGGGGTCATATCCAACAAGCTCAAAATCGTCAAAGCAGTAATCGTAGATGCTCTCGGGCTTACGGTGGATGCTTAGGCTTGGACGCCCCTTGGGGTGTCGCGAAAGCTGAGTCTCCACTTGCTCAGCATGGTTACTGTAAAGGTGGCAGTCGCCCATCGTAACGATCACTTCGCCCGGCTCAAGGCCCACTTGCTGGCACAACATATGGACCAGGAGCGAGACCGATGCAATATTAAACGGCAAGCCTAAAAATGCGTCGCTTGAGCGAATGTAGAGCATCGCCGAAAGTCGGCCGTTAGCAACATAGAACTGGTAGAGCAAATGGCACGGCGGCAACGCCATGCGGCCCGCCTCTACATTTTCTTGAGGCGACAGGCTCTCATCGGGGAGATACTCAACGTTCCAGGCGTGGAACAGAATACGTCGACTCTCAGGACGATTTCTGAGGCACTCCAGCACGTAGTCAATTTGATTAATCTCACCACCGTCTCGGGTTGGCCACTTGACCCATTGAGCGCCGTAGAGAGGGCCCAAATCGCCCTCGTCGGTCGCCCATTCGTCCCAAATAGAAACCCCATTTTCACGCAACCACTGGGTGTTGGTGTCGCCACTTAAAAACCAGATCAACT
>JAQXEB010000046.1 GCA_029251065.1 Luminiphilus sp. | reverse complement strand
TGAACGGGCGCGCTATTTTGTACGCCGACAAAATGACGGGTTCCATGGAGCGTGCCATTAGTGAGACACAGCGTCGACGTGATGCGCAGTTGGCCTTTAATGAGAAGCACGGCGTGGTTCCAAAAGGCATAGAAAAGTCTGTTCAAGACATTCTCGAGGGCGCGCGCCGTATGCCGACCAAAGCACGAAGTGCACGTGAGGCAAAGGTTGCAAACGATCGACTTGCCTTCACACAGGACGTGATGAGCATGACTCCGGCGGCATTGTCGCGTAAATTGGCCGAACTGGAAAACAACATGGCTGCGCACGCGAAGAATCTCGAGTTTGAAGAAGCCGCAGCGGTGAGAGATCAGATCGCGGAATTGAAACAAATCGCATTTATGGGCGCCTAAGTTTATGAGGTCCAATTCGGTAAATTCTTGTGGGGGTAGTATGAGGAAACTGCTGGCTGTCATTGTGGTTTCATTGAGTCTGTCGGCGTGCGCGGCGACTACCGATGAGCAGTATATGCAGTGCTTGCAAGGGTTCAACGATTCGGGATCGGCGATTCGCGTTGTTGCGGGCACAGCGGCTCAAGTCATTGGCGCGGGTGGCGTTGGTGCTGCCGCTGCGCTTGTGCTGTGCGACGAGCCCGAGGTAACAGAATCACCTGAGGTGCTGAGGGTCAGTGTGCCCGGCAGCTTGTCTCAGCCTCTGGAAAATCGTCCCCCATTGCTGGTGTCCAAACCAATGCCCGTTGCGGAGGAGCCAACACGAAGTTTTGTATTTGACAGTCGCACTCTCGACTTTGAGCTGAATCAGTCAAGCCTTTTGCCCGGTGTAGATGAGACCTTGTCTACGGTGGTGACTTTTTTAGAGGAGTTTCCAGAGGTCAGCGTGTTGATTACGGGGCACACCTGTTCCCTGGGGACCAGTGAGTACAACCAACAACTTTCAGAGCGTCGAGCTGAGCAAGTTGCTGATTACCTAAAGCGACAGGGTATTGAGAGTGATCGTCTTGTGGTCGCTGCCCGCGGTGACAGTGAGCCGCTCTCGTCAAATCTCACCGAGATGGGCCGCCAATTAAACCGTAGAGTGGAAGTCGTCCAGCTCTAGGTTCTTTTGTTAACGGCGTGGGAATAATCAAGTGAAAGAGAGTTCAGCGCGGTCCTCTCTAAGCATTCGTTAAATTTGTCGCCGATATTGTTACTTCGGTTGCATCGAGCATATTACGGGTCGTTGTGAGCTATTGTTTCGCAACGGTCCTGTCCGCAGGATTGTTGTGGTACTGCCAGTGAACACTCGTTTTGCCGCCGATCGGCGGCTTGATTGTCGTTGGAGTCATGCTGGCGTTGTGGAACGATCATTAGGACCTGAGCGCTGGCAACGTCACTCAGGGTCATTCGGTCGATAAATCAATAATGCAATCGCGCCGTTAAAAAATCCCGCCAAATACATGGTCAGGTCGTAGGCCGCATTGAGTGCACCCACTGGATAACTCGCATAAGGCATGCCGAGTAACGAGATGACGATGCTGGGTAAAAATAGCCATGACGCCAGTTTTACGTTGAAGAATAACAAGACTAAGCTCACCAGATACGCCAGCGATGCGGCCCCAACCAGCGTGTTTCCCCAGGTTGGTGGCCCTTCCGGCATGGGCGTTACAAAAGCGGCTGCGCCAAGGCTCGCAACGCTTGCCAGAACAAGAATGCGAATAAGATTGATGTGTTGCATAGCGTTACCTGTGTAATTCTTGTTGTCTTTATAAGGGCTACGTTACAGGGACTCAGGCCTTGGGTCGATGATCACAATGATGGCAATGTGGAGCAAAATTTTTCTCTCGCACCTGTCTTATTCAAAATTCTGCTGAATTCACTAACACGCATAAATTTTTTTTATAATGGTCGGCATCGAGCGGAGCTGTAATGCGCAGCGCGCTTTCTTCGAATGCAGTGACTGGATTGAGGGTTTAGAAATGAACTTGTCTGATAAGTTCGCACGCGGACAAACCATGTTTTTCCGTTTTTTTGCGGATATCTTTTTTGCTAAGCGATACGGCCACAGAGCCGTAGTGCTCGAAACTATTGCCGGCGTACCGGGAATGGTCGCTGGGATGTGGATTCATCTGCGAAGTTTGAGGCAAATGAAGACCGGCTATGGACCCACGATTCGGGAGCTGTTAGCTGAAGCCGAAAACGAGCGCATGCACCTCATGTTCTTCATCGATATTGCAAAGCCCAATGCGCTTGAGCGCGCGCTCATACTTGCCGCACAGGCCATTTTCTGGAACTACTATTTTGTGTTTTATGTGTTTTTTCCAAAAACGGCACACAAGATGATTCATTATTTTGAAGAAGAGGCAGTGAGCAGCTACACGCAGTATTTGGAGATGATTGAAGCCGGTAAAATCGAGGACGTACCAGCACCACAGCTGGCCATTGATTACTACAGCCTGGCGTCAGATGCGCGACTGAGCGACATGATTCAATGCGTTAGAGCTGACGAACAGCACCATGCCGACGTTAACCTGCGGATGGCGACTGGGCAGCTTCACGAGGAAGCAAGCACACCGTTCAAGCAAGACGAAGCAAGTCCAACCGAGCCTTCGACTGTATTTCTAAGAGAAGCCGGCGGACAAGGTTAGCAAACAGTGTTTATCCTAGAAGTGGTAGGCGTTATGATGCGGGCCTTCAGCTAGATCCCGTTTTAGCGCACTCAAACACGCAACGCATCGTAAGCGTTGCCACTGACTAAGGATGACACCATGCCCCTCATTACTCTGCCCGATGGCTCCACTCGTCAATTTGACCAACCCGTTACCGTTCACGATGTCGCCGGAGACATTGGTGCTGGACTTGCGAAAGCCACGTTGGCGGGCGTCGTCAATGGTCGCGAGGTTGACGCCAGCTTTCAAATTGAGGACGACGCCGAGCTTCGTATCATCACCGGTCGTGATGATCAGGCATTAGAGATTCTGCGGCACTCCACCGCGCACTTGCTGGCCCAAGCAGTTCAACAGCTGTTTCCAGGAACGCAGGTGACCATTGGGCCGACCGTCGATGACGGGTTCTACTATGACTTTGCGGCAGCGCACAACTTCACGCTCGACGACCTGGAAAAGATAGAAGCGCGGATGAAAGAGCTTGTCGCCAGCGACCTGCCGGTCACGCGCATCGTGACTTCTCGTGAAGACGCTGTTGTCCTGTTCAAGGGTATGGGCGAGCACTACAAGGTGGAGATTATTGAAGATCTGCCAGCCGACGAGGAAATTACGGTTTATCAGCAGGGCGACTGGATGGATCTCTGTCGAGGACCTCACGTTCCGAGTACGGGTAAGTTAGGTGCGTTTAAGTAAGTG
>JAQXEB010000045.1 GCA_029251065.1 Luminiphilus sp. | reverse complement strand
CAAGCATTAGTCAGCAGCGCCTTTGCACGCGATATCGAGATGCTGGGCTACGAGTTCTGATCAACACCCAGTAACAGATCCGCAGCCTGAAGCAGGCTGCTTACGCGAACGCTCCCAGGCTCTGGAGACCCTGTGGTCACGTGAAATTGTTGCGCAATGCCCGCGTTCGTCCCTGCCTTCATGTCAGAGGCTTTATCCCCAACAAAGGCAGAGCGTTTGACATCAATATTGTGATCGTGGAGCGCACGCAGTAACAAGCCAGGCGCCGGCTTTCTGCAGGAACAGGCCTTTCGGTAATCAGCAGTAATGCCGTCGACATGATGAGGGCAATAATAGACGCCCGCTATTGAAACACCTTGGTGACTCAAATCATTGCGCATGTGCTGAGTAAGCGTCGCAAAATCTTGCTCTGAATAGTAGCCTCGCGCAATACCCGACTGATTTGTCACAACAATCAATGCGTAACCTGCGCGTGACAGTCGCTGCATCGCCTCGATAGCCCCTGGCAGAAACACGAACTCTGACCATTGACTGACGTACCCCGTATCACTGTTGATGACCCCGTCACGGTCTAAAAAAACGGCGGCTTGAGTCGACACTTAAACGGCGTCCAATCCTAGCTCGTCTTCGATCAGTGCACAGAGCAAGTGCCCCATCACTATGTGCATTTCCTGAATACGCGCCGTGACCTCAGAAGGCACCACGAGGGAAAGATCACAGGCGGCGTGCAACCGCCCGCCTGTCTTGCCTGTGAATCCAATGACTTTAGTTTTTAGGGCTTGGGCCGTGTCGACCGCGTTCAAAATATTCGTTGAATTTCCTGATGTCGAAATAGCAATGAGTACATCGCCCTCGCGGCATAAGCCGTCAACCTGACGACTAAATACTTGGTCATAGCCGTAGTCATTACCAATGGCCGTCAGCGCAGACGTGTCGGTCGTTAATGCAATCGCGGGGAGCGACCTTCGATCCGCGACAAATCGTCCGATCAACTCTGCAGCGATGTGCTGTGCGTCGGCCGCTGAACCCCCATTGCCACAGAGGTAAATGCGATTTCCGGCGGCGAGCGCAGCGGCACAGAGCCTCCCCGCCTGAACAATCGTGTCCTCAAGGGCTGCCATTGCAGTCACAACCTGCTGATGCTCATCGAGCGTTTTTCTTACCAGTTCCTGCATTTGCTCCCTTTGCGCCTCGTGGGCTGAGCGTACCGAGGCAATCCCTGTTCACAATGAGAATAAAGTTTAGCATGCGACGAATCGACAGAAACTGTGTTTCCCTAAAGTGATGACGCGTCGTAGTCAATCGACTGGCTTGAGTCCGATGGTTGTGCCCTGCTTTCGGATGCCTTACCGGTGATTACACTAGTTGTCACGATCCTCGAAACGTTCAGTGCGCTTCTCACCAATTCGCTTGTAAGCAATTGGGATACACAAAATAACGACAATAAGAAACAACCACACGGACCTATCGCTCCTCACTCGGTGCGACAGCCGTTCCCCAGGCCACCATCTCCGAGACACCTTGTGTAATTTGTGACGATGCAAAACGAACACCGATCACCATTGTGCCGCCTAGGTCCAGGGCGTCGCTCTGCATGCGAAAAATCGCTTCCTCACGCGCGTCAGCCATCAGCTTGGTGTAAGAGGTCACTTCGCCCCCCACCAGATTTTTCAAGGCTGCGGTAATGTCGCGACCAATATTTCGGGAACGCGCTGTACTGCCGCGGACTAAACCGAGCACCTTCATGCCCTCAGGTACAGCCTCTATGCTCACTAAAGCAATGTCGGATGGATCTCGCGCCATGTCAGTCTCCTGCTTCGCTGTCGGGGTACGCTGCAATGCACTCTAGCTCTAAACGAGCGCCCAACGCTAAACCATTCGCGCCGAGCGCAGAGCGTGCGGGATAGGGCTTTTCAAAATAACCGGCGTAAATCGCATTAAACTCCCCCCACTCTGAGACGTCGGCAAGAAAAACCGTGCACTTAACAACATCTTCGAAGCCCAGTCCTCTGCGTTTCAAAGCACCACCAATATTGTTCAGTGTTTGACGCGCTTCTGCTTGAATCCCACCTGTGACAAGCTGGTTTTTGTCATCGACACCGAGTTGCCCTGAGATCAGCAATAAGTCCCCGACACGCACCGACTCGGAAAATGGGAGCCCTTGGCCAGCCATAGGACCGTCGTCATAAAACACAGATTCAGCCCCAGCAGAAGCGCCGCAACACAACATCAATATCGTTAAAACGAGTCTCATCGTCTCTTCCTCTCATCGTTGGGCGATACAGTTTCTCCGACACGCGTCCGCCCAAAACCTGTTAAGATCGCGCGCTTGCCGAGGGTCCTATGTCCGCCGATTTAATCTTACTGTTCATACCCACCATTGCCGCAATTTCGTTTACGCCAGGCCTGTGTATGACCTTAGCATTCACACTCGGGCTGTCGATAGGCTACCGCCGCACTTTATGGATGATGGCCGGTGAACTCACGGGTGTGGCCACTGTTTTCGGTGCCACCTTTTGGAGCCTGGGTTGGCTCCTGTCCAGAGACATGATCTATTTTCAGATCATCTCGCTAATCGGCGGAACTTACCTGCTGTACCTCGCAGTTCGTCTGTTTAATGAAACGCCAGAACAAATAGAGGCGCGCAATCTGGAAAACACGCGGGCGTCAGCTTTGGCGCTTTTGGGCTTTGTCACCGCCGTAAGCAACCCTAAAGGATGGGCCTTCTTGCTTGCACTGCTACCTGGCTTTGTATCGGCAAACACCCCATTACTGCCGCAGTTCGCCATTATGCTGGCGATTATGCTCACCACCGAGTTCTTTTCCATGACGGCCTACGCCACCGGTGGACAGTGGCTCGCCACGCGACTGAGTAACACTCACGGCCTCCTCAATGCCAATCGTGTGGCGGCAAGCATGCTGGGACTAGCGGCACTTTGGGTCTTAAGTGGTGCGCTGAGCTGAGCGGGCATTACGGGTGTTGTGCGATAAACGACTCGAGGTATTGAACCAGCTCCTCAGGAATGTCCTCCTGACAAAAATGACCTACCCCTGCGACTTGCACAATCTCCCCACCTGGAAACAGTCCTTGGAAATCACTGACTGCGTGATCCGGCGCTATACCGTAATCCTTATCACCTGAGATGAGCATCGCCGGCTTTGATTTGAGCGCTGTTAGGTCGCATTTCTCCATGGTTTCAAACACAAACGGCAAAAAGCGCCCGTAGTGCACATCGAGCGGAAAGTTAATAGCACCAATACAACTGGCTCGGTCTGGAAATGGCGCCGAGTAAGCCCTAATCCAGGTGTCGTCAACGGCAGATGAATTCTGAAAGCCAATGATCTTCATGACGGACAACACAGTGCTCCCCATCTCACCCAAGATGCCAGTGAGCGTACCGGCCTCCTCGTGCTTCGCAATCCATTCAAACCAGGGCGTCGTGCCGCCTGCTGCCTGCCCACCACCGTAGCCCAGCACCGTGTTCATCATGAACAGTCGCTTAACGCGCTCTGGATTTCTGAGCGTGTAGGCGCCTGCGATCGGTCCGCCCCAATCCTGGCAGACAATCGTAACGTCTTGTAAGTCGAGGTCTTCGACAAAGCGCTCTAAGTTTTCAACATGGGTCTGAAGTGTGTAAATGCGATCTTGTGGCGTCTCAGACTTACCAAAGCCCATATGATCGGGGACGACCACTCTGAACGTCTTTGAGAGCGGCGCAATCATTTTTCGGTAAAGATAACCCCACGTGGGTTCGCCGTGGAGACATAACATCACCTCGCCCTTGCGGGGTCCCTCATCGACATAGTGCTGCTCAAACCCAGAAGCACGCGTGAAGTGAGGGACAAAGGGCCAAGTGCCGTCGAAGGTCTCATTTGAGGGAATCACCACTGCTGCTCCTTGAATAATGGTAGGTTTCTCACTGCACCCCGGTTTGGCGGAAAAATGAAGTTACACACAACAACGATGGATCCCACAAAAGAGCTCA
>JAQXEB010000044.1 GCA_029251065.1 Luminiphilus sp. | reverse complement strand
GTAATTCGATTTTTTTACCCACTTAAAATGTAATAAAACTAAATAAAAGCCGAATTAGGCGAGTTTTTCATTGAATTATCGTAAATTTACTACATAATTGTGGGCAGAGAGGAGAAGTTGCATGATCAACGTAGCAATTAACGGGTTTGGCAGGATCGGTCGAAATGTCTTGCGCGCGCTGTACGAGCGACCAGACGTTGCCTCCCGCATGCGTATTGTTGCGATTAATGACCTGGGAACGCCGGAGATCAATGCGCATCTTTTGCAGTTTGACACCACCCACGGTCGCTTTGGTGCAGCGGTAACGGTTGAAGACGGCGCCCTTGTCGTGGACGGCGACCGAATTGCCGTTTTTGCTGAGCGTAATCCTGAAGATCTGCCGTGGGGCGACTTGAATATCGATGTTGTGTTCGAGTGCACGGGTATTTTTACGTCGCGGGGCAAGGCCTCTGCCCATGTTCGCGCTGGCGCACGAAAAGTACTCATCTCTGCACCCTCGGGTGACGCCGATGAGACCGTCGTTTTTGGGGTCAATCAGGACGTACTGACCGACGATGCCATTGTGGTGTCCAACGCGTCCTGCACCACAAATTGTTTGGCTCCAATGGTTGCGCCACTTCACGCTGCACTGGGTGTGGAGCAGGGTTTGATGACAACCATTCACGCGTTTACTAACGACCAAAACCTGAGCGACGTTTATCACACGGACTTGTACCGAGCGCGTTCTGCAACGCAGAGCATGATCCCGACTAAAACGGGTGCTGCCGCCGCGATTGGGCTGGTCATGCCAGAGTTAAAGGGACGCTTAGACGGTCTCGCTATCCGTGTTCCAACGATTAACGTTTCGCTGGTTGATCTCACGTTCACCGCGTCTCGTGATACGTCGGTGGAAGAGGTCAACGCGATTCTTGCAAGCGCAGCCGCCGCTGATCCATTTGGGGTGTTGGCCTGCAATACACAGCCCTTGGTGTCTGCCGATTTTAACCACAATGCGTATTCAAGCAATTTTGATGCAAATCATACGCGCGTGAATGGACGACTTGTCAAAGTCTTATCTTGGTATGACAACGAGTGGGGATTTTCAAACCGAATGCTGGATACGGGATGCCTTATGGCAGTCGCATCTGTAGGCGTAAGCCACGCGGCTTAAGTGTTTTTAAGTGTGAGTGTTTGGGGGCCTTTGTGCCCCCTTTTTTTTGCTGCGTCTATGGCGCAAACCAAAGACTGAAGTGGCGTGCGTGGGCAAAGTGACTGACTGGATGTGCATCGTCATCAGGTCGTACAGTGGCCGTTTCATACACATCAAGTTTGCTGTCACCGACAATATGGATCACGCCCATGTGGGTATTCAAAAGACGTGTCTTTGAGAGTGACAGTCGTCGGTGAGGCGCAGTTGTGGGTTGTGTCATGAGGGCCGAATGTGTCGTGGTGAGGCCTTCACTGAGTTCCGCTGAACAGGGGAACAGCGATGCGGTATGTGAATCGGCCCCCATGCCGAGGATCACAACATCAAATGGTCCGCTATGACCCAACTGCTGGTTGATCCGTGCGAGTTCGGTTTCATGGTCAACACTGCCCGCGCGGAAATCAATCCAGTTCGCGGCCTGTGCGTTATTTTTGAGTAGTAGTGACTTGACGAGGCGGGTATTGCTGTCTTCGTGGTCCTCCGCAACCCACCGTTCATCGGCCAAGAGCACCGTGACCTTGGCCCAATCTATGGACGCTGAGGACAACGTCTTGAATAGCCCTTTAGGTGTGCTTCCTCCCGAAACAACGAGTGTCGCGGAGCCACGTGTCTCAATACCTGATTCGAGTTGAGCCACAATGGCATTTGCTAGGTCTTGGTCAAGCGCCTCACGGGTTTCAAAAACAAGACGATCAGGCATGCCAGCTCCGGAAATCTTTTTCGATCAGGACTTCCGCCTTTGCAGGTCCCCATGAACCCGCCTGATAGGGGAGTGCAGGCACCGCTTGGTCGTCACACGCGGCAATGAGGCCATCGCACCAGCGCCAACTTTCCTCAATTTCATCCCGGCCGACAAACAGCGATTGATCACCCTGAATGGCGTCCAGGAACAGTCGTTCGTACGCATCGGGTATTCGATCTAAGTCGCTGCCCTCACGGAAGTCGAGATCGAGTAGGTGTGACTGCAGTGACATACGCTGCTTTAGGCTCTGCTTTTTAGACACCATACTGAGTTCAATGCCCTCATTAGGCTGCAAGCGAATCACGAGCTTATTGGGAATCGTTGTACCTTCGCCAAAAATATTATGCGGCAAATTTTTGTATTGAATAACGATTTCAGTCACTTTTTCAGGGAGTCGTTTGCCGGTACGTAAGTAAAAGGGAACGCCCGACCAACGCCAGTTATCAATGTGGGCCTTGATCGCGACGAAGGTCTCGGTATTGCTGCTGTCCATTTCGCAGCCGTCTTCGTCAAGGTATCCAGGTACAGCAGTGCCACGAACCCAGCCGTTAATGTACTGACCGCGAACGACTTTCTCGTTCACTGATTGCGAATCAATGCGACGTAGCGCCCTCACAATCTTTACTTTTTCATCGCGGATACTCTCTGCGCTGAGCGAGTTTGGCGGCTCCATCGCGACCAAACACATCAATTGCATAAGATGGTTTTGAACCATGTCGCGGAGCTGACCCACCTTGTCGTAGTAGGACCATCGACCTTCAATGCCGACCATCTCACCCACCGTAATTTGGACATGATCGATGCAGGTATTATCCCACTGACTGTTGATAAAGCTGTTTGCAAATCGGAGCACCAGCAAGTTTTGAACTGTTTCCTTGCCAAGGTAGTGATCGATTCGGTAAATGGATGTTTCGTCAAAGTATTTGGCAAGCGTTTCATTCACTTTGATCGATGAGGCGAGATTCTCGCCAATGGGTTTTTCGACGACAATCCGACAATCACCCGACAGGCAGTGGGTGTCGCTGAGGTGCTCGCAGATGGGTGCAAACAACGACGGTGGCGTTGCAAAGTAAAAGAGACTGGTTCGATCATCATCGAGCCATGCTCTTAAGGCACCGTACTGCTCTGGCTCTGAAAAATTAACCGACACATAACTAAAGCGGGTAATAAAGTTCCCCCACTCCTCGTCACTCGGCGCGTCGTCTCCCATGTACGAAGACATTTTTTCCTTAAGCACAGGGAGGAAGTCGTCGAGTGTTTGTTGGGTCCTCGCGACTGCGGCGATGCGTAAGTCCGCTTCCAATAAATTGAGGCGCTCGAGTTGGAACAGTGCAGGGAACAGCTTTCTTGCCGAAAGGTCCCCCGACGCACCAAATATAATAAGATCAACAGCCGCCATTAATAGGGTCTCCCAGCTATGCGTGCAGTTGGGACGCGTTGCGCGCAAGTTGCGCAATCTCGTCCCATCGTTTGTTATGAATGGCGTCCGCGGGGGTTAGCCACGAGCCGCCCACGGCCCGCACGTTTGGCAGTGCCAAATAACTGTGCGCGTTCGATAAATTTATGCCACCGGTCGGCACAAAGCGGAGATCCGAAAAAGGGCCTGAAAATGCCTTAATCGCCGGTGCTCCACCCGATGTACTGGCCGGGAAAAATTTTAATGTTGTAAAGCCAGCTTCTCGCGCCGCCATAATCTCAGTGGCGGTTACTGCGCCAGGTAATAACGGGATGTTGGTGAGAAGAGATCGCTCAAACAACAAGTCGGACTGACCTGGAGAAACTACAAATTTTGCGCCGGCTTCAACGACCGCGTCGAATTGTTCGGCATTACAGACCGTGCCTGCCCCGACATGGGCGCCGGGGACCTCATTACTAATCATCTGAATGGCCTCGATCGCACAGGCGGTCCGCAGCGTGATTTCAAGGTTGCAGATGCCCCCTGACACTAAGGCCTGCGCAAGAGGGACAGCCTGCTCTAAGGACTCGATCGCAATGACAGGGATAACGGGTGCTGTGTCTAAAAAATCGTAAGACGGTGTGCTCATTTAGTGTTGATCTCCAAGATACAACGCTGCGCCAAGTAACCCAGGGTCTTCATGGGTAATGACGAAGGTGCCAATGTTGGTGTTGTAGTCCGCAAAGCGACCTTTGGCTAAGAAACGTGCGCGAAAGTCGCTGCGTCGCAGGAGGTCGATGTACTGCGGAGCGATGCCGCCCGCGATGTAAACGCCGCCCATTGCACCTGTTGTCAGCGCTAGATTGCCAGCTGAAGAGCCCAGCACGGCGAAAAACATGGCCATGGCCTCGGCCGCAATTGGATTGTCACGCTGTGCTGCGATGCCAATATCTGTCGGAGAGCTGAACTCCGCGGATTGTCCGCGGATCTCCGTCAATGCTTGATAGATGTTGACGATGCCTGCGCCGCAAAGAAGCCGCTCGATAGACACTCGACCAAACCGGGCCCTGAGTCGCCTCAAAACATCAAATTCCATATCGGTAATGGGCGCAAAGTCGACGTGGCCGCCTTCGCCTTGCACAATAACAGGCTGTTGCATCGTATCGAATACGACGGTGGCAACGCCGGTTCCGGTCCCGGGACCGATGGCGACCATGGGTTGATGTGCCTGTGATACACCCGCGCCAATTTGCTCCACATCGCCAGCCTTAAGCGCCATCAACGCATATCCCACCGCAGCGAAGTCATTAATGATGTCAATGGAGGATTGAGCGAGATAGGTTTTAAGCAGTGCGCTATCAAAGCGCCACGGACTGTTGGTAAAGCTAATTGTGTTCAAGTGCGGGGGCGCCGCAACAGCAAGACAGGTTTTGGTTGGGCCGCCCTCGGGTAGCCCCAGTGCTTGCCAATCTTTGAGGAGTCGAGACAGAACGTCGTCGAAGGTGGCAAAGTCCGCCACAAGGTATCTGGCGAGTGGCGAAGGACGCCGTTCGCCCGGCGAAATAAACGCAAAGCGCGCATTGGTACCGCCGATATCGCCGACCAGATAATGCCCTGTCGCTGGACTGTCACTGTTGTTGGTCATTGACGTTCTCAGTTAAACAATGAAGAAGCGCCTTCTTCCGCGCTACTCACCGCCTGTCGACTATTATGAAACAAAATTCGCCCCACTGTACCGCGAGCCGCCGGCGCTAACGACACTTCGCGATGCTCTAGATCCGTCGTGTCGACGAGCGCTGACAATACCCCAGTCGTTGCGTCGAGGCGAATGACGTCGCCGGTTTGAAGTCGTGCCAGAAGCCCGCCTTGCAACGCCTCTGGAACGAGGTGAATGGCGGCTGGCACCTTGCCCGACGCACCACTCATTCGACCGTCTGTCACCAGTGCAACCTTGAACCCGCGGTCTTGAAGCACACCTAACATGGGTGTCAGCTTGTGAAGTTCGGGCATGCCATTTGCTGCAGGGCCTTGAAACCGAACCACCACAACGCAGTCGCGATCCAGCTCTCCGGCGTCAAACAGTGGCCTTAGATCGTCTTGGTTATCAATAACCACGGCAGGTGCTTCAATAATATGGTGCGACCGGTCGACCGCTGAAGTCTTGATCACACAGCGACCCAGATTGCCCTCAAGCAGCTTGACACCACCATTGGTTGAGAAAGGTGTTTTAGGCGTTGTGAGAATATCAGTATCCAAGCTCTGACTGGCCGCCGGACGCCACTCAATTCGGTCATCGACGAGTATCGGTTCTTGACAAAAGTCGCTGAAATTGTCGCCGAAGCACGTGGTTGCCTCCGGGTGCATCAGCCCGGCATCGAGCAACGCCCTAAAGAGCGTGCCGGTCCCTCCGGCTGCATGAAAATGATTAACGTCGGCTGATCCGTTGGGGTAGACCCGTGCAATTAAGGGCGTCACAGCCGAAATTGCGTCAAAATCTGACCAGTTCATGCGGTAACCCGCGGCTCGTGCAATGGCAATTAAGTGAATGCAGTGATTCGTAGAGCCGCCCGATGCAAGCAGGGCCACGAGGGCATTAACCAGCGCGCGAGCGTCAACCACTTGGGCCATTGGGCGGTAGTTACGGCTTTGCGCCGTGATTCGGGTAATGTGCTCAGCAGCAAAGTCAGTGAGCGCGTCGCGCAGCGGGGTGTCTGGATTGACAAAAGAGCTACCAGGGAGCTGCAAGCCCATCGCTTCAACCATGACCTGATTGCTATTTGCAGTCCCATAAAACGTGCAAGTACCGGGCGAGTGGT
>JAQXEB010000043.1 GCA_029251065.1 Luminiphilus sp. | reverse complement strand
CTCTCAATGGCCTCACCACGCTCCATACCCACTTTCTGCATGATGCCCGCCATGTTACCCATGAAGATGCGCATCAAACTGTCGTCGAGTGATATGTAAAAACGTGACGCACCCGGGTCGCCTTGGCGTCCCGCACGTCCCCGCAGTTGGTTATCAATACGACGCGACTCGTGACGTTCGGTACCAACAATGTGAAGCCCGCCCGCATCCAGCACCGCTTGATGTCGCGCTTCCCAAGCCGCCTGCGCTGCAGTTTTTGCAGATTCGTCCTCCAATGCGGCAAGTTCGGCCTCAAGGTTACCGCCCAATACAATATCGGTGCCGCGTCCCGCCATATTGGTCGCAATGGTCACCATGCCCGGCCGGCCGGCCTGCGCGATAATCTCAGCCTCTTGCTCGTGATACTTAGCATTCAGCACCTTGTGGTCGATACCGGCGCCCTTAAAGTACTCTGAGAGCTCTTCTGAGGTTTCAACCGACGCCGTGCCCACTAGGACGGGGGCTTGGTGCTCAATAATCCGACGAGTCTCCTCAACAATGGCCTCGAGCTTCTCTTCTTTCGACATGAAGATGAGGTCGTTCATATCGAGTCGTTTCATCGGGATGTTGGTTGGAATCACCACACACTCGAGTCCGTAAATTTGACGGAATTCAAACGCCTCGGTGTCAGCGGTACCGGTCATGCCGCTCAACTTTTCGTAAATGCGGAAGTAGTTCTGAAAGGTGGTGGACGCCATAGTCTGGCTTTCAGCTTGAATATTGACGTTTTCTTTCGCCTCAATGGACTGATGCAAGCCCTCCGACAAACGTCGACCGGGCATAGTGCGGCCCGTGTGCTCATCGATCAAAACGACCTGACCATTTTGCACAATGTATTCGACGTCTCGATGAAACAGGTTGTGCGCGCGCAGCGCTGCAGTAACGTGATGCAACAGACCCAAGTTCGTGGAGGCATACAATGAATCATCAGCTGCCAGTAATCCCTCGTCGATCAGCATCGTCTCGATCAGTTCGTGACCGTCCTCAGTCAGCTCAACAGAGCGTTGCTTCTCATCAATAACAAAGTGACCGTCTTCCGACGCCTCATCGGTTCGCGCCACCAGTCTGGGAATCAGCTTATTAATCGTGCGGTAAAGCTCGGAACTGTCTTCCGCAGCACCTGAAATAATGAGAGGCGTTCGCGCCTCATCGATCAAAATCGAATCCACCTCGTCAACAATCGCAAAGGCCAGCTGACCCTGCATTTTGTCGTCCATACTGAAGGCCATATTGTCTCGGAGGTAATCAAAACCAAATTCGTTGTTGGTTCCGTAGACCACGTCGGCAGAGTAGGCAATACGCTTCTCTTCTTGCGTTTGTCCGGCCTTCACAACCCCAACTTCAAGCCCCAGGAAGTTGTACAGCTTCCCCATCCACGCGGCGTCTCGTGTCGCTAAATAGTCGTTAACGGTAATCAGGTGAACACTATTTCCCGTGAGCGCGTTAAGGTAAGCCGGCAGTGTTGCCACCAAGGTCTTGCCCTCTCCGGTTCGCATTTCCGCGACATTGCCCTCGTGCAGTACCACGCCACCGATGAGCTGCACGTCAAAGTGACGCATACCCATGGCGCGAACACCGCCCTCCCGAACGACGGCAAAGGCCTCAGGCAACAGCGCGTCAAGCGACTCGCCGTTCTGGTACCGCTCTTTGAATTCTTGGGTTTTTGCCCGCAACGCATCGTCGTCAAGCGCTTGCATGCTCTCCTCAAACGCATTGATAGTGCGAACAGTTTTCTTAATGCGGCGTAACACTCGATCGTTACGCGAGCCGAATATCATCTTCAGCGGATTAGCCATGGGGTTTCCATTACGTGTAATTGGGTTTTGCGCAGTTTGCGCGATCAACGAATACAGTGAACTTCACTAGCGGTCGATGATGACCTTAGTTGGGTGTGCGGTGTAAGTAACTCGCAGGATCGACCGGACGGCCGTTTTTATGAACCTCAAAGTGAACGTGTGGGCCCGTAGAACGGCCACTGTTTCCCATGAGCGCAACAACGTCTCCACGGCGAACCATGTCACCGACTTTGACGCGATTTTCTTGGTTATGGGCATAACGCGTGATCACCCCATCGCCGTGTGCGACCTCGACCATTTTACCGTAGCCCGCACGCTCGCCGCTCCAGCTGACAACACCACTGGCCACCGCTACGATCTGCGCACCCTCGCGTCCCGCGAAATCGATGCCTTCATGCCACGCTTTTTTCCCGCTGAACGGATCGATGCGGCTGCCGTATCGAGACGACAACCATCCCGATAAAATCGGTCGCCCCGCAGGCGTCGCATCACTTTTAACCTGCTCGCCCTGAATCAACTCGGACAATATATCGAGTTGAACCTCGCGGTCGTCCAAGGCAGTACTCAAGGCGAATAACTCACCCTCAAGCGCAGGAATCAATTCTCGTGCATCGTCTTGCGACGTCATCAGCGGACCACCCAAGGCGGGTGGTACGTTGAAATTAAACTCTCCGGGCTCTAAGCCCGCGCTTTGTGTGAGGTTCATACCCACCGCGTCGAGACGCGTGACCCGGCTTTGTAACTCAGCCAAGAGCAACGTCATAGACTGCAGCCGTCTCTCCGCTTCAACCGCGAGATCAGCCAAGGCTTCGGCGCGCTCACGCGCTTCCTCTGCTGCCAAAGTCTCTTCGGCCGCCTGTGTTTTGGACACCCCTTTTTTAACGCCAAACTCGTAGCTCAGTCCCGCCAAAGTCACCGGCAAACCGATCAAAATCGCAGACACAACGACCCGTGTCCATCGACCAATTTCGACGGTTTTAGAGGGGCCTTCATTGTTGATCAGTATGAATTTCAAAGGTGACACAATCGCTAACGTTAACCGCGCCACTATGCCAGAGATACAAGTCCTAAGAAAGTAGGTTGGACTCGGCTGTGATCTCGGCCGCGATTAAGTTGGCGCGTAAGTCAAAAACGGCTGCTGATAAGAAATCGGGGCCTGTTCGACGTCTTCAAAGGTAACCATCTCCCACGCGTCCTTATTTGCAATTAAGGTGCGCAGCGCCTGGTTGTTGAGTGCATGGCCTGACTTGAAGGCACGGTATTCGCCGATCAGGCTGTACCCCAGTAAATACAGGTCGCCAATGGCATCGAGCACTTTGTGCTTCACAAACTCATCGTCGTAACGAAGACCGCCATGGTTCAAGACCTTGTAGTCGTCGATGACGACGGCGTTGTCCATGCTCCCCCCACGCGCGAGTCCCTTTGAGCGCAGGTACTCAATTTCCTCGACAAAGCCAAAGGTTCTTGCGCGACTGACCTCGCGCACGAACGACGTTGTGGAAAAATCAATCTCGGTGGTTGCGGCGCGGTGTTTAAACACCGGATGATCAAAATCAATGCCAAACGAGATCTTAAACCCCTCAAGCGGCAAAAAGCTGGCGGTCTTGTCGCCGTCGGTCACGGTGACTTCTTTTCTAACACGAATAAATTTTTTCGCAGCGTGTTGTTCTACGATCCCTGCTGACTGCAGTAAAAAAACAAAGGGGGCTGCGCTACCGTCCATAATGGGGATTTCAGGGGCGGTCACGTCGACGTACGCGTTATCAACACCCAGTCCTGCCATGGCAGACAGCAGGTGCTCGATCGTTGAAACGCGGGCTTCACCGTGAATGAGGCAGGTCGACAGCGTAGTCTCTCCAACCAAGTCGGCACGAGCGGGGATCTCGGCCACAGGGTTGAGGTCAGTTCGGCGAAAAACGATGCCCGTATCCACGGGTGCTGGGCAGAGCGTCAGGAGCACTTTATCGCCGGTGTGCAAGCCAACACCGGTGGCCTTGATCGAATTTCGTAATGTTCGCTGTCGTATCATTCCTTTGCCTTTTTTCAGGGGACAGTCAGCCCGAGAGCCCTACGCTCTCTTTCCAACCACTCCCTCGCTCAGCGTTAGTCGGCTTGGCGACGCAGAAACGCCGGAATATCGAAATACCCCTCTTCGCTACTTTCCTCGACCGCAACCGCTTGCCCAGAATAAGTAGTCGCAGCAGCGCGCTGGCGCTTCGCTGGAGGCAGATCATACCCTTCATAGGCCGCTGACGTCGATGTTGCGGAACGCATGGGCGCCAGTGGCTCGACCTTTTTCAGGACAGGCCGGCTTTGCTCAACACCCAGTCCCGTGGCCACCACGGTCACTTTGAGCTCGTCAGCCATGGTTGGATCGATCACTGTGCCGATGACCACCGTCGCATCATCACAAGCAATCTCTTCAATTGCTTCACCGACCTCTGAAAACTCGCCCAACGACAGATCAAGACCTGCTGTAATGTTGACCAACAGACCCTTCGCTCCACTGAGGTCTATGTCGTCCAACAGTGGGCTGTTGATGGCACGTTCAGCCGCCTCACGAGCACGACCCTCACCGGTAGCGGTACCCGTACCCATCATTGCAGAACCCATTTCTGACATCACAGTCTTCACGTCGGCAAAATCGACGTTGATCATGCCCGGACGGATAATCAGGTCCGCGATACCCTGGACTGCCCCAAAGAGCACGTCATTGGCCTCTTTAAAGGCATCCAGCAAGCTGGTGTTTTTGCCCATAACTTCGAGCAATTTCTCATTGGGTACGGTAATCAGTGAGTCAACATGCTGCTCAAGTTCTTTGAGACCTTGCTCTGCAATGGTCAAACGCTTTCGACCCTCGAAGCTGAACGGTCGAGTGACAACCGCCACGGTCAAGATACCCATGTCACGTGCAACCTCCGCAACAATAGGTGCACCGCCCGTGCCAGTGCCGCCGCCCATTCCGGCGGTTACAAATACCATATCCGCGCCCTGCAAAGACTCGGCAATTCGATCTCTGTCTTCGAGTGCGGCGGCACGACCAATTTCCGGATTGGCGCCTGCACCCAACCCCTTAGTAATCGTGTTACCCAGCTGCAGAATCGTTTTAGAGTCGATGTCTGCCAACGCCTGCGAGTCGGTATTTGCGCAAATGAAGTCTACG
>JAQXEB010000042.1 GCA_029251065.1 Luminiphilus sp. | reverse complement strand
TTGCCACCTCCTACAAGACCTCACGACGCACAGTCGACGCGTATCGATACACCGACAGCCAAAATATAACGGGATATTACGACGGTGAAGGGGTCAATATGCGAAAAGCATTTCTTAAAGCGCCTCTGGATTTTACTCGAGTCAGTTCGAGCTTTAACCCCAACCGACTCCACCCTATTTACAAGACGAAGCGACCGCATCGGGGTACCGACTATGCCGCACCGAGGGGCACACCCGTTTATGCCGCCGGTGACGGCAGAGTCGTAGAAGCCGGATACAATCGATCAAACGGCAATTACCTTTTTATTCAGCACGGGGAAGGCTTTAAGACCCACTACCTTCATTTGAATAAGAAACGCGTCATTCGAGGTGACCGGGTGAAGCAGGGGCAAGTGATTGGCACCGTCGGTTCAACGGGTGCAGCAACAGGTCCACACCTGCACTACGAGTTCCTGGTCAATGGTGTTCACCGCAATCCAAGAACGGTGCACAAGATATTACCCAAGGCAAAGTCTCTGCCCGAATCTGAGATCGCTCTGTTTAAAGACGCCATCCAGCAACCCGTCCAGCGGTTAGCCTCCATGAACAATAGCAGCAATATGCCGGGGGCCGAGTGACCCAGCAGCGGCTCTTTATTGGGCTGATGTCAGGCACGAGCGGCGATGCGATTGATGCCGCTCTTGTCGGCTTTGATACAGCGGGCCAACCGCACCTACTGACAGCCCATCAAGTCGCACTCCCCACGGCCATACAGTCGCGTATCTTTGACCTTCAATCAGGACTTGAAACTCATATCGAACGTGTGTGTGAACTCGACGTCGACATGGCAGATCTTTATACCCAAGCTGTAAATGAGCTCTTAACCCGCGCGGGGACAGACAAGGCCTCGATTGAAGCTGTCGGAAATCACGGACAAACACTGCTTCATTACCCCAATGTAGAGCGGGCATTCACCTTGCAGGTCGGTGACAACCACCGATTGGCCGAGCGCACCGGTATTGCTGTCGTTGGCGATTTCAGGCGTCGCGATGTTGCCGCGGGCGGTCAAGGCGCGCCACTGGTTCCGGCATTTCAAAAAACACTCGTAAACCGTTCTGAATCCACAGTTTTTCTCAACATTGGCGGGATCGCGAATATCAGCATCATTACCGCGGCAGGTGTTACTGGTTTCGATACAGGCCCAGGTAATACGCTCTTAGATGCATGGATCCGCCAACACAGAAAGATGCCCTTTGATCAGGGCGGCGTATGGGCGGCAGCGGGGCAAGCACTCGAGCCATTGATCAGTGACATGTTGGCCGACCCCTACTTCTCACAAAAGGCACCTAAAAGCACAGGTCAAGACTACTTTAACCTCGTTTGGTTGGAACGATTTGAACTCAATGCCTATCGAGCGGAAGACGTACAGCGCTCTCTTTTAGAGTTGACTGCGCGATCGATCGCAAGCGAGATCATCACGACAGGCTGTCAGACCATTTATCTCTCGGGCGGCGGCTACCACAACACCCTCTTGGTGCAGCGACTCAAAGACCTCATGCCTCAGGCAAACCTTCGATCGAGCGACGCGCTCGGTGTCGATCCTGATTTTATGGAGGCTATGGCCTTTGCGTGGCTCGCAAAACAATGTTTGGACGGTAAACACAGCGGTCTGCCTGAGGTGACGGGAGCCGTGTCTCCGAGCATCTTGGGGGTTGTTTTTCCAAAGCCCTAGTCGTGCTTTTTGGGCGCCAGCAGGATCTCAATTAAATCGAAAATGACGCGCCACAACCGCAGGTCGTGGTCGCGTTGGGGTTATTAACCACGAATTTTGCACCCTCTAGCCCTTCGACATAGTCAATCTCTGAGCCCATAAGGTACTGGTAACTCATCGAATCGATAAGTGCAGCCACACCCTCTCGCTCAATGACCCAGTCGTCCTCGGCTGTTTTTTCGTCAAAGGTAAAGCCGTACTGAAAACCTGAGCAACCCCCACCCGTGATGTAGACGCGGAATCGTAGAGACGGGTTGTCCTCCTCCGCAATTAAAAATTGCAGCTTGCCAACAGCACTGTCCGATAAACTAATTTCAGTGGGGTCAAACCCTGCCACTACGGTCATAGAAATCTCCCGCCTTACACCTTGTCGACGACTGAAGACGCGGTCACCGTCGTGATGGACTCGACCTTAGCCGATGCTGTCGAGTGCTTGAGGTTGCCGTCAATCTTACTGCCCATCGACATTTCAATGAGGTTGTAATACACATCGCCAGCAACCATCGCACCCTTCGTTAGCTCAAGATTTTCTGAGCTGTAGATATTGCCCTTCACCGAGCCACTGATCGATGTCGACGGCACACGAATCTCGCCCTCTACTGAGCCGCCTGCAACGACTCGCAGCAACGCAGACGCACCAGGCTCAGCACTGATCGAACCAATGACCCGGCCTTCAATATCCAGGTTGCCAGTGAAAGTGATGTCGCCAGAGACCGTTGTTCCTGCCGAGATTAAGGTCGTGCTTCCCTTACCAGCTGCGGGCATCTGTGTTTGTTTGTTTCTCATGACATCACTCCTTATTTATTGCGTACTGTAGACAATCGAGCCGCTCCAGTCGAAATTCTGTTCGTATTGCCGCTTACGCGGGGACGACAATTCTATGCCAAAGCGAACCGTGGAGGGAGAAATGTTGTCTGGAATCGTCAGAGTGCCCGATATTCGCTGAAAATACTTGAACGTCAGATCATGGTTACCCGCATCTGAGTCCTCAAGAAGCACGCTAGTTTCCTCAGCATCTAAAATCTGGATCCACAGTCGGCCGCGATAAAATTGACTCCCAGGCGCCAGGCGTTGGACCACTGCCCGGTATTCCAATTGTCTTTTTTCCGGATCCCAGTTGAGATCGGGCGGGCGAATTTTCACCGCACTCACGTCTTCCGTCGACGACATAATGTCTCTGTAGAAAACGAGCTCTCGCTCTAGGGCATCAACACTGCGTGCTGACACCGACAGCTGTGTCCGCAAGCGACTCAGAGTTTCTTTGTCGACGGCCACACGCGTCTCTAACTTTGAAATCGTCTCCTTAAGACCGGCCTCGTCCAAGACCAACGGCACGCGATCATCAAATCCCTGTTGGTAGCCCAAAAAGTAAGCGCCAATAGCAAAAAAAAGCACTGCAGATGCGGCGGCAATGCGGATCCGGCGCTGCCGAGGAACATTGACACGCGTCACAACCGTTTTGTAATCGTCAGCGGCCATTCTAGATTAGGGATGACTGGACGGCATATTCAGTCCCGTACACTCGTCGAGACTCAGCATTAGGTTCATGGCCTGAATGGCTTGCCCCGCTGCTCCTTTCACCAGATTATCGATCGCAACAGTCACCACCACTTTATCGCCGGGAGGGCGCGTCACGTCCATCTCACATCGATTGGTCCCTTTGACATGGCGGGTCTCAGGTTCGTAATCGCCCTCTGTCAAAGTAATGAAAGGTTCGTCGGCGTAGCGGTCTTTAAAAACGGCACGCAAATTAGTGCTTTGATCCTTAAGGGTTGCAATCAATGTTGCATGAATACCCCGAACCATGGGTGCTAAGTGCGGCACAAAGGTCAGCGAGACCGGATCCTCAGTCAAGCGCGCAAGGCCCTGCTCCATCTCGGGCAAATGTCGATGTCCACTGACACCATAAGACTTCATTGTCTCCGCAGACTCGGTCAACAGTAGATTCACTTTGGCGCTTCGCCCGGCGCCACTGGTACCTGACGCACACGACGCAACCAAGCTTCCTGCATCAACAAGTCCCGCCTCTAATAACGGCAAAAAACCCAGCTGCACAGCGGTTGGATAGCACCCTGGACAGGCAACGAGCTGCGCTTGCCGAATCGCCTCGCGATTCACCTCAGGCAGTCCATAAACGGCCGCAGTCACAAGCTCGGGTGCCACGTGATTGACGCCATACCAGGATTCCCAGACACGGGTGTCCGTGAGCCGAAAATCAGCAGAGAGGTCGATGACTCTTTTCCCGCGGGCAATAAGCGCCGGTACACTGTTCATCGCGACCGCATGTGGCGTTGCAAAAAACACAACGTCACAATCGTTAAAATCGACCTGAGCCGGATCCTCGAACGACAAATCGATGAAGCCTTTTAAGTGAGGGAACAGCCGGTCTACACGCGCGCCTGCCTCCGCTCGCGAGGTCAACCGCTTAATCGCTACAGCTGGGTGACCCAGTAGCAATCGAATCAATTCTACCCCGGCGTAGCCGGTGGCACCTACAATGCCAACATTAATCATTTCAGGCCTAAGATCTGATATTGTGCGCGTAGTTTACTTACTGTTCAGTTTGAAACCAGTATGGAGTCACCAATGCTTTGGATTCAGGGTCTCCACGTCATTTTTGTTGTGACATGGTTTGCCGGTCTTTTTTACCTTCCGCGTATTTTCGTCTACTACGCTCAGGCGGAGGACGACACCACGCGGATGACGTTGGCTATAATGGCCCGCAAACTCTATAAATTCGTCACACCACTCATGATGCTTGCCATTATCCTCGGGCTTTGGCGGCTCAGTTACGCACTGGACTACTACCTCACTAGCGTGTGGATGCAACTCAAACTCGCTGGCGTTGTATTTTTGCTGATATACCATGTGCAATGCGGACGATACGTGACGCTTATTAACAGTGGCGACGATCACAGAAGTCACGTGTTTTATCGCTTTTTTAACGAAATACCGGTGTTGTTTTTGTTTGCGATTGTACTGTTGGTGTACGTGCGACCAGGCTAATACCGAGAAAATTTACTGCACAACGACATGAAGTTGGGGGACGCTGGTCAATGACCAAATCAGAAGCGCTGTTCGAACGCGCACAAACGCATATTCCAGGTGGTGTTAATTCGCCTGTCCGAGCCTTCAAAGCCGTGGGGGGTACACCGCGATTTATGGAGCGTGCTGACGGCGCTTACATCTTTGACGTCGACGGGAAGCGATACATCGACTACGTGTTGTCGTGGGGCCCGATGATCATGGGTCATAACCACCCGCGGGTTCGTGACGCGGTGATCAGCACAGCTCAAGACGGTCTCAGCTTTGGCTGTCCAACCGAAATCGAGATCGAACTCGCCGAACGACTCTGCAGTCTCGTTCCGAGTCTCGAGCAAGTTCGCATGACCAGCTCCGGCACAGAAGCCACTATGAGCGCAATCCGGCTCGCTCGAGGCGCTACAAGCAGGGACAAGATCATTAAGTTCGAAGGGTGCTACCACGGCCACTCAGATTCATTACTGATTAAAGCGGGTTCCGGCGCATTAACCTTTGGCGTACCCAGCTCCCCAGGCGTACCGGAGGTTTTAGCGCAACACACAATCACACTGCCATTTAACGACCTGGACGCGCTAAAAGTGGCGTTTGAAGCGCACGGCCAAGAGATTGCTTGCGTCATTACCGAACCGGTTACCGGCAACATGAACTGCATCTTGCCCGAGCCTGGGTATCTTGAAGGCATGCGTGAGCTCTGCACGCAGTACGGTGCGATTCTCATCTTCGATGAAGTGATGACAGGCTTTCGTTTTGGCACACACTGCGCACAGGGGCACTTGGGGATAGACCCTGATCTTACCTGCTTAGGTAAAGTCATCGGCGGCGGGATGCCCGTCGGAGCGTTCGGTGGCAAAAAAGAAATCATGGCGCATATTTCGCCCTTGGGTCCGGTGTATCAGGCGGGAACGCTGTCGGGAAACCCTGTGGCAATGGCGTCGGGGCTCGCGACTCTAGACATTATTTCTCAGCCTGGGTTTTACGACGAGGTTTTCCGCCATACGACGCAACTGTGTGAAGGCATGCAGCTCGCTGCCGACGAGGCGGGTATCCCCTTTACCACCAACCACCTCGGAAGCATGTTCGGTTTCTTTTTCACCGAGGACAAGAAGGTCACCCAATACCCTCAAGTCATTGGTGCTAACGTTGCGCGGTTTAATCAATTTTTCCATCTGATGCTTCAAGAAGGTGTTTATCTTGCACCGGCTTCTTTTGAGGCGGGCTTTATGTCGTCCGCCCACACTGACGAAGACATCTCGAATACGGTGGATGCGGCCCGGCGCGCATTTCACACCCTAAGCCAGGGAGCATGACCCATGAGTACACCGAGAGGCCCCTTTCCGTTAACTCGAATGCGCCGCCTACGAGCATCGCAATTTGCCCGTGAACTGACGGCTGAGTCCGCCCTTGCACCCACCGATTTTATCTACCCGATGTTCGTGCTTGAGGGCGAAGCGCAGCGACAGGCAGTTCCATCGATGCCCGGTGTTGAACGGTTGAGTATCGATTTACTGATCGGGCGCGCCCGCGAAGCCTTTGAGCTAGGCATTCCAGCTGTCGCGCTCTTCCCGGTCGTTGACGCGCCTAAAAAGTCGCTCGATGCAAGCGAAGCTTTTTCACCTGACGGCCTGGTACAGCGAACGGTCAAAGCACTCAAGGCTGCGTTGCCAGACCTCGGGGTTATCACCGACGTGGCGCTCGACCCCTACACCACACATGGACAAGACGGCATTATTGATGACGATGGCTATGTGCTTAACGACATTACAAAAGACGCACTCGTCCGGCAAGCCGTCAGCCATGCGCACGCCGGTGCCGATGTCGTTGCACCCTCCGACATGATGGACGGTCGTATCGGCGCGATCCGCGAGGCCCTAGAGGCCGAGGGACACGTCAACACCCTCATTTTGTCTTATGCCGCGAAGTACGCGTCGGCTTATTACGGCCCATTTCGTGATGCCGTTGGGTCAGCGTCAAACCTTAAGGGAGGGGACAAAAAAACCTATCAGATGGATCCCGCGAACAGCGACGAAGCCATACATGAGGTCGCCCTCGACCTCAGTGAAGGCGCGGACATGGTGATGATAAAGCCGGGAATGCCTTATCTTGATATTGTTCGACGTGTCAAAACCGAGCTTCAAGTGCCGACCTTTGCCTACCAAGTATCGGGCGAGTACGCCATGCATCAAGCCGCCTTCGAAAAAGGCTGGCTCTCTCGTGATGCGGTCATACTCGAGAGCCTGCTCGCGTTTAAACGCGCGGGAGCCGACGGGATACTGACGTACTTTGCTATTGATGCGGCGAGGCTGCTTTTAAAGTAATGACCGCAAACGCTGTGACCCCTGAGGCAATGGGCAATGCGCATTAGACGTCAGATCAGGAAACTCTCTATCGTCCTTATAATGTCGGTTTTGAGCCCGCTATCAAGTGCCTGTGAGTGCCTTTGGCAGGGTAGCTTTTCGGAGGTTGCTCCCACGGCTGACCTCGTGGTGCTGGGTACCGTCGGACGCGTAAAGGGAAACGCAATCGACATTGATGTTGATGTCACACTCACCGGCCCCAACTGGGCGACGGCGCCTCGTGTATGGCTTAAGACCGGCGATTATTGCCGTCCCGACGTGGCCGAGTTTGTACAAGGTGAGCGATTTATTTTCGCCCTACGAAGACTCACAGAAGTTCCGGCCGACGGGTTCAATCCATCAACACCGAACCTAAGTTACGGCCGAGTGGGCGACTATGCGTTGTCAAACTGCGGAGGCTATTGGCTGGAAGTGGAGGGGCTTCGCGCCTCGGGAAACCTCGTTCCTGGCATGCCACGCTATGCTCAGAGTCCAAAGATGACACCTGTGCTGATTGGCCATATCACTGCCTACCTCAAAGGATGGGCAAGCCTAGATTCATTAATTGACGCCACTAAAAAAGACCCGGAACTCGAAGCGTTAAAAAAAGACTCACGCAGTTTTTTGCGTGGATTCTCGCCCGACGAGGATAACGAGCGCCAGATGCGCTAGGCCCGCGTGACGTGCGCAGCGCGATTGCGACGTCCACCAACGCGCTCTAACAGTTCGTCAATCATCATCAATGACAACCCCCATATTAACCGCTGGTCAAACGTAAAGGCGTCAGACTCAAGCATCTCACCGCGCCATTCCCACTGATGACGCGCTCGATTGATGTCGTCCATTAAAAAATGAATGGGGATCCAGACTGTATCGTCAACCTCGTGGTTTAACGCGAGCTCCGGGCAATGGTTGATCACAAAAACAAACGGCGCCACCAGCATCTCAGGCCGGTCGGCACGCCACCCTGTATTGACATCAGACAGCTGACAAATGAGCTCACCGTGCGTGTCTAAATCTAGACCCACCTCCTCCCACGTTTCACGCTTTGCGCAGGCCAAATCGCTCGCGTCGCCGGGGTCTTTTCGTCCACCAGGAAATCCCATGTGCCCCGACCAAGGGTCGCCCTCTTTCACTGCGCGTTGAATCATTAACATCTCAGGACCCAAAGACCCATTCCTCAGCCCAATAACCACCGCAGCGCGTTTGGACACAACGGAAACGGCCGGCGGCGAGACATTGCCGAGCACCTCGATGATCTGTTGAAAACTTGGGAACACTAAACACCTCTTGTGGACCTCAAGTTTACATAAATCCCATCGAATCTGTCTGATTACAATCAAGACAAGTTAATGAACCTGACAAGGGAGCGTGCGATACTCAACGACTAGTATTTTTAAAGCTTAAAAGGAATTGTTGTGGATTCGTATTTTGTTTATGCCATTGGTGCCGCCTTGGTCGATACCGAAATTAATGTAGATGATCATGACCTCAGTGAGCTCGGGATTGAGAAGGGTATGATGACTCTCGTCGACGAAAATCGTCAGCAAGCCATCAAAAACAAGCTAGAAGACCATCTCAACTCTGCCAATCACGCCTGCGGCGGTAGTGCCGGTAACAGTGTGATAGCAGCCTCGCAATTTGGAGCCCCGACGTACATGAGTTGCTTGGTTGCCAAAGATGCAGATGGTGATATCTACATTACCGACCTGGAAGCCTGTGGGGTATCCCATGGCTTCAAAGATCAACGTACCGACGGCACCACGGGAAAGTGCTTAGTGCTCATCACGCCCGACGCTGAGCGCAGTATGAACACTTTTTTGGGCGTGTCGGAGACGCTGTCGGTATCAGAGGTCAATGACCTTGCGATTGCAAATGCGCAATGGGTTTATCTTGAGGGCTACCTTGTCACCTCGCCATCAGGTCATCAAGCCGCACTCAAAACCAAACAAGTTGCGCAGGCGAACGGCAGAAAAGTGGCTGTTAGCTTTTCCGACCCGGGAATGGTGACGTTTTTCAGAGACAACATGAACGCCCTTCTTGAGGACGTCGTCGACTTTATTTTCTGCAATGAAATTGAAGCGCTCAAATGGGCTGAAACGGACATTGTACAAACCGCTGTCGAAAAACTGAAAACCATCAGTGAACGCTTTGTCGTTACCCGCGGCGCCGACGGCGCC
>JAQXEB010000041.1 GCA_029251065.1 Luminiphilus sp. | reverse complement strand
GCACTGAAATTTAGTAACCCAGACGACGAAACGGACAGTTTTAAGGTCAATTCGTTGGTTGAGGCGATGGTCTTATTGGCGGCACATGGACCCAAGCTGCCAAAACCGGAACGAATTCTGCGTAATAACGACAGTCTTGAAGCCCGGATGAATGCAACGAACGACGCACTGCAGCCGCATGCTGGCGGTCAGATTGAGCACTGGTCAGACGCTGTCACGGGTGAGATTAGGGACGATCAGGGCATCTGTGTGCACAATCCCGATACTGATGTTTTTATGAAATACACGCTCGCGGGCGCTTATGATTCAAACATCGCACTGATTCTGAGTGTTGGCGACAGTCGACTTACTGCTTACGAAGAAATGGCTGAAATTCTGAGGGTAACAACGTTACGCGGTCAGGATTTAAGCACCAATCTCAACTTCCACTATGGTCTGGTTCACTGGTTTCTGAGCCGGACAGTCAACGCGCGGCCCACGACGAAGTTTATCGTGCCGTATATTACTGCGGTCGGTGAATTGGCATCAGTTGCTCGAGAGGTCGATCTTGAGGTTGCCTGGCGCGCACACGTTGGACGTGCTACCAGTGCTTCAGTTCTTGAGACTAAGAAAACCTTAATTCTTCGACCGATGATGAAGTTACTGCAATGTCCGCACACGCTGTCGGGGTGGCTGAGCGCAAACCAGGAGGCTTTTGAAGTTGAGGAAAACCGAGTCCGATTTACCGAAAATCCGGTGGACTTGTTGATCGACACCTACCATTTTCTTGACCTCGATAGTGAAGGGACTGCGGCAGCTTCAGAAAAAATCTGGACGCATGACGCGGTACTGATGGAGACGGCAGAAGCGTTTTACATGGATGCGGCGAGGGCACTGAACGTCGATTCCTGGGGCTCGCTTGAGACCGCGCTTGAACAAGGGGCGAGTACCGAGTTCTCTGATGAAAAATGGACACAGATCCGAGCTGCACACGCAGGACATCAAGCGGGGCTATCGCTGTTACTGCTTTTGCCAGCGCTCGCGGCTCAAACGGGATTCTATGACTTGGTGGTAAAACCTGACCTCAGCATTCATATTCCTGAGCGCCTGTTGAATGACAAACACCAAGATTTAATGGCTAAAGCGCTTGCACCGCCGCCGTTGGCTAAGTCCGATGAGATCGTCGCCACCAGTGGCGGTATGTTTTATGGCCGTGAGGCCCCTGGTGAGCCTCTTTACGTCGAGGCGGGGAAATCGTTTAAAGCCGGTGATCCGCTGTTTATCGTCGAGGTGATGAAAATGTTCAACAAGGTTAATGCGTCATTTGATGGACGAATTGATGAGGTGCTTGTCGAGGGCGATGGGGTCATCATCAAAAAGGGACAGCCTATCTTTAAAGTGACGCCTGACGAAAAGCCTGAAGATATTTCAGCCGAGGCATTGGCTGCGCGGCGAGCATCACGTACCCAGTTACTGTTGGATGCAGTCATTTAAGTTCGGAGAATCAAATGATTACAGGATTAGATCACATCGCCATTGCCGTCCCTAACTTAGAGGCGGCTATTCAACGGTTTATGACCGATTTTGGATTGGATTACGAGGGGACGCAGGATGTTGAGACAGCGCAGACCTCGACCGCGTTCTTCCCGCTTCCACCGACCAGTATTGAGCTCGTTCATCCGCTAAACGGGGCAGGACCCATTGCGACTTACCTCGAAAAGCGTGGCGGTGGGATTCACCATTTATGTTTTCGAACAAATGATATCGACGCGGATGTGATCCGTCTCAAAGCAAAGGGCTACCAGTTTATCGGTGAGAAACCCACGCCGGGTGCGCACGGAGCGCGTGTTATTTTCATTCATCCGAAGAGTTGCGACGGTGTGCTGGTGGAACTCTCTGAGCCTCAGGGAGAGCACTGATGTCCATTTATGATCCAGAGGCTTCGAGCAAGACGGCCTGGGCTGCCCTGGTAGCAAAGCAAAATAAAGGGCTGCTACCAGACGAATTTACGTGGTTCACGCCTGACGATATCCCCATGAAAGTGCTCTACACGGCCGAAGACACCGCAGATCTACCCTACACCGACACGATGCCGGGTCTCAGTCCATACATTCGGGGGCCACAAGCCACGATGTATGCAGGTCGACGTTGGACTATTCGCCAATACGCGGGCTTCTCGACCGCCGAGGCGAGCAATGCGTTCTACCGCAAGGCGCTTGCAGCCGGCGGACAAGGTGTCTCAGTTGCTTTTGATCTCGCCACACACCGTGGATACGACTCTGACCACCCACGTGTTGCTGGCGATGTCGGCAAAGCGGGGGTCGCCGTTGATTCGGTTGAGGACATGAAGGTGTTGTTCAACGGTATCCCGCTGGACAAGGTTTCTGTATCAATGACCATGAATGGCGCTGTGTTGCCCGTACTTGCGGGTTATATCGTCGCAGCAGAGGAGCAGGGCGTGGGGCCACAAGCCCTAGCGGGGACGATTCAGAACGATATTTTAAAAGAGTTTATGGTTCGCAACACCTATATCTATCCGCCGACCTCCAGCATGCGCATTATTGGCGACATTATCGCGTACTGCTCTCACAATATGCCGCGCTTCAATACCATCTCTATTTCGGGGTATCACATGCAAGAGGCGGGTGCTAACGCCGCACTTGAGCTTGCCTACACACTGGCGGACGGTAAGGAATACATTCGTACCGCGATTGCGGCCGGACTCGACATCGATGATTTTGCACCACGACTGTCATTTTTCTGGGGCATTGGCATGAATTTCTATACGGAAATCGCCAAGATGCGGGCGGCTCGATTGCTGTGGACGGAGATCGTCAGCGAGTTTCACCCGAAAAATCCTAAGAGTTCTATGTTGAGAACACATTGTCAGACATCGGGTTGGTCTTTGACCGAGCAGGACCCCTACAACAACATTGTGCGGACGACCATAGAGGCAATGGCCGCCGTGTTTGGCGGCACCCAAAGTCTGCACACCAATGCGCTGGATGAGGCGATTGCGTTGCCTTCAGAGTTCGCGGCGCGGGTAGCGCGCAATACGCAGCTTGTGCTCCAGGAAGAGACCGGGATCAGCCAGGTAGTTGATCCGTGGGGCGGTTCGTACATGATGGAGTCCTTGACCAGCGAGATGGCTGATAAAGCGAGAGCGTTGATTGCCGAGGTAGAAGAGGCGGGTGGGATGGCGCAAGCCATCGAGACGGGTCTGCCAAAACTCCGCATCGAAGAGGCAGCAGCGAAGAAACAAGCGCGCATAGACCGAGGCGAAGACGTGATCGTCGGTGTGAACAAATATCAAATTGACGAGCAAGACGAAGTCGATATTCTCGAGGTGGACAATGACGCCGTTCGAGAGGCGCAGATTGCGCGACTAAAATCGATCAAAACGTCGCGTGATAGTGTCAAAGTGAGTGACAGTCTGGCAGCTCTGACGGCGGCGGCAAAGTCGGGGACGGGTAACTTACTGGAGCTGGCCGTTGAGGCGACGCGGAATCGTGCGACGGTTGGTGAGATTTCAGATGCGCTCGAGGAGCACTTTGGGCGCTTCGTCGCCAGCGCGCAGACCGTCTCTGGCGTTTACGGTGCCGCCTATGAGAACGACGAGCAATGGAAGCAAATAGGCATGGATATCGATTATTTTGTGCAACAGCATGGACGAAGGCCTCGAATGTTGGTGGCAAAGATGGGGCAAGACGGTCATGACCGAGGTGCGAAAGTCGTTGCGACTGCGTTTGCCGATGTGGGGTTTGATGTTGATCTTTCGCCGATGTTCTCGACCCCTGAAGAAGTGGCGCGCCAAGCCATTGAGAATGACGTCCATATTGTCGGTGCATCGAGCCTCGCTGCGGGACACAAGACTCTTGTGCCGCAGCTGATACAAGCGCTCAAAGCGGAAGGGGCCGATGATATTGTGGTCATTGCGGGGGGTGTGATTCCGCAACAGGATTATCAATACCTTTACGATGCCGGTGTGACCCTGATCTTTGGTCCCGGTACGCCGATCCCAGAGGCTGCGC
The DNA here is from genome assembly GCA_029251065.1 of Luminiphilus sp. Classification (GTDB taxonomy): domain Bacteria; phylum Pseudomonadota; class Gammaproteobacteria; order Pseudomonadales; family Halieaceae; genus Luminiphilus. Next base: position 1,051 of record JAQXEB010000041.1, on the reverse strand, counting down.
GAAAGGTGTTGGATGCCGTTAACCTCAACAGCTGAAGCGATTCTTGCCGGGAATCGGCGTGCGCTGGCTAAAGCGATTACGCTGGTCGAGAGCTCGCGGGCCAAGGACAGGGAAGCTTCTCAAGAACTCCTGAATGAGTTACTTCCGCACACGGGGAAAAGTCTGCGTCTTGGAATTACGGGGGTGCCAGGAGTTGGTAAGTCCACGTTCATCGAAACATTTGGGCAACACGTAATCGCCGAGGGGCACAAAGTCGCCGTCTTAGCTGTCGATCCTAGCTCACCCAAGGCAGGTGGTTCTATTTTGGGCGACAAAACCCGGATGGAACTGCTGTCACGAGATTCGCGTGCGTTTATTAGACCCTCGCCGGCTGGGCGTGCCTTGGGTGGCGTAGCACTGAAGACGCGTGAGTCGATGCTCCTCTGCGAGGCAGCAGGTTTCGACGTTGTCATCGTCGAGACCGTCGGCGTCGGCCAATCCGAGCACCAAGTTGGCAGCATGGTCGATTTCTTTTTAATTCTTTTGCTGCCTGGCGGGGGCGATGAGCTTCAGGGCATAAAGAAAGGAATCTTAGAGTTGGCTGACGCCATCATGATTAATAAGGCGGATGGTGAAAGTGCAAGTCTCGCTCGAAAAACCAAGCTCCACTATCAGACGGCTATGTCCCTGCTGAGTACCGGTGATTTTTGGAAGCCCGAGGTTCACACCTGCTCAGCGCTTAAGAAAGAGGGCTTAACGGAGTGTTGGGCCATGATGCGACGTTATAAGGAGGAGGCTGCCGATCACGGGGCATTCGATCAAAAAAGGGCAGAACAAAACGTACAGTGGATGTGGCAGTTAACCGATGAAATGATGCGTCAGCAATTGCACGATAACGCAACAATCAGCACAGAATTGTCACAGATGCTTGTTCAGGTCAGCGCAGGCGAGCTGACACCTGTTACCGCTGCTAACCGAATTATCGCTCAACTTAGGCAATCCTGAGACGATGCGGTTTCTAGCACTGGACAAGCTGATTAACGTTCAAGAAGGTTACCGACAACGGTTTAAA
>JAQXEB010000040.1 GCA_029251065.1 Luminiphilus sp. | reverse complement strand
ATGTGGGGTGAACGTGTGGGTCGATAAACCCCGGAGTGATGATTAAGTGCTCAAACTGCCGATCAATTCTTGCGCTGCGGGCCGCGATGAGGGCTTTAAGTGAGTCAAGCGAACCCACCGCAAGGACCTTCCCGTCCTCCACGGCAACCGCAGTCGCCTCGGGGAGCGCAGGCTCCATTGTGCGGACAAGTTTGGCGGTGTAGACCACGGTCTCTGCACTCACCGTTTGGATCAGACTCAACAGTGACGACAGCAGAATTAGTGTTATGAAGCGCATGAGCTTTCCCCCTTATGCTGCGACATCATGTCACGAAATTGAGGTCAAGCAGAGAGACTAGCGAAGCACTTTTAGCCAGTCTCCCGTGCGGGGTTCCCCACTGGGGTAATAGCCATTAATGAGTCGCAATTGATTTTCCGCATCGGGCACTCTTATACCTGAGCTCAGCGAGTCAAATGTAGCGCCACGAGGAACTTGAACGTAATTCAATACGTGACTCTCGCCCCGCTTTTTTTCTTTCGGGAAAAGGGGTCTGAATGACGTGATGATCGTTTTGAAGGCACTGTCGACTGCCTTAAAGTCACTCGCCTCTCCCTCAAATAAGTAGCGAAATCGGTGATCGACGACGCCAAGACGTTTCTGGTTTCCCGCAGCGGTTGCGAGCCCCGTTGCGCCCTGCAAGCCTTGGCTCTCAAAGGTTTCTTGATCATTGATCTCACCCGAGGCCAGTGATGGTAGCGCCACCTCAGGGGTTGCATTGGGGTCGATCTTCGCGATTTTAATCGTCAATAGAGCATCCGTATCGGGCGAGCGAGCGATGATCTCTCTCGTTGTTGCACTGACGGCCCAGCCCTTGGGGTGCTCAAAGGTGAAGTCGAGTTTGTTGTGGTAGTAACGAAGTGGGTCGCTTTGCGCTTCCGCGCTAGCGCCGATGACCATGCCGTCAGTTTCACGCCTAAACCGGCCAGGTAACTCGGGGTTTTCAGACATCGCGTCGAGGTCGAGCGTGTTGGCGGTCTTGATTACTGTTTGCAGTCTTAGGTCGTTACGCGGGTGACTCGCATACAATCCATGATAAGTCCCAGAGCGCCTGCCGGCGGCTTTTGCCACCGCCTTTTGATAGCGCTCTTGGTCCTTAAGAACCCCAATGACGGATAACAGCGCATCTGCGTCATAGCCGCTCTTATGCATAAACTCAGCACCCGCGGCGTCGGCTTCGAGCTCCATATCGCGACCAAACCCAGAGATCAGTTCCGCTCCGTACATGTTTGCTGCGTCGTATAAGTCACCCGACCCCGTCAGTATGAGTGCGGATACAGCGGCCACTTGGTTGGTGATGGTTTGTGTTTTACGCCGTGCGTGATGTCGTTCGGTGATATGACCGATCTCATGGGCAATGACTCCGGCCAGCTCTGCTTCGCTGTCGAGATAAGCCAATAGACCTCGATTGATATAAATCAAACCGCCCGGTAGGGCAAAGGCGTTGATGTCGGGTGAGTCCAAAAGTGTGAAGGTGAACTCTTGGTCGGGCATGCTTGACTCGGCGACTAATCGGGCGCCAATTTCATTCACGTACGCCGCCAGTTCAGGGTCGTCATAAATCCCCACGTTCTCAATGAGTTTTTCGTGCTCATCGGCGGCTTTCTTGGGCATGCTGACCGGTCGCCCACCCACCGTCACTGTGGAGGATCCCGCGCAGCTGGCGAGCAAAGTGGTAATGAACATCGCGGCGATAAGGCGCTTCACGACTCAGGAGCCTGCAGAGAAGTACTGAAGTAACTGGGTGCCCAAACTCTCGCACGCGGTATCCTGCACCGGTGCAATGATCGGGATGGGCACAACCACCGCGGGCATGTAACTCTGGCCGCTGGTCAGCGCGCTCATTTTACCCACCTCTGCACCGTCGTCGAAGTTCCAGATCGTGGCCTCGTATTCAGACTCGGTGCCCCACGTACCAAACCCGAAGCAACCGGCACCCGTAGGTCCAACCCCGCAGGTCATTGAGCCACTACTGTTGGTCTCCTGCGTGCGTCCGTCAATCCAAACCATGTAGCTGACATTGAGCTCTTGGAGTTTGCTTGCAACGGTAGGTAAGACCATGAGGCGCCCGACACTTTCAATACTCAGTGGCGCGGTTCTGGGTTCAAACCAAGGGTATAGAGAATCTACAAACTGCTGTTCGGGGATCACATCGATGCTTTCTGAGCCACGGCTAATGTGCCCACCAATGCAGTCTATGAAGTCAGGCTCCGTATCGTAGTCTGGGGCGTGCCGACGACCCAAGATCACCAAACTACCCTCGGCCATTCCCGCAGTGGGCGCATCAAAGGTCATCTCGTCAACACTGGCAGTCACACAACCGCCGAGCATCGCAACGCTCATCAAGAACAAGGGCAAGGAGGACTTCACTGCGATTCCTCCGGATTTTCTAACCAGCCCATGATACCGGGCACGCGACCGAAGCTCGTAATGAAATGAGCACCCGCGTCTCGCAATGCCATAACGGCGGCCAAATTAACGGCATCTGAGTCTGACTGCATGAAGGCTGTGGGTGTTTTTCCATAGGCGGTCAGTGGCCACTCAGCAAAGGGCTGCATATTGTCGAGGCTGAGTGTCTTATTGTCGTTGTCTTTGAGCTGCTCGGGCTCAACCAGCCTGAGTCGGTAACGCATCCAGATCTCATACACTTTGACGTTCGTGTACAGCGGAATCGCGTACTGCACGTCTGCAATTTCAGGCACAAAAACCGCATCGACGTCGTACGTTTCTAAGTCGTCGTAACTCTCGATGAAGACCACGTTCTGAAAAAAAGCCGGCAGTAAGGTGGACCAAAACTGCACCTGTGCAACGCCGGTGCTCACGCTCCAGCTGACTTCACCACGACCCGTGGCGTCGTCAACCAACTGATGCTCACGAAATTCCGGTGTGAACACCACACCGAGAGAAACCGGCACAGGGTCGACCAGCGGTGTTGGGAAGCTTCCATCAACAATCACTTCACGGCTGCTGCACGCGGTAATGAACGCAAGTGCGAAGAGCGTGTAAAAACGCTTGGCGCTAGGGCCTGAAATCATTGAGTCCAACAAACGTTCCACCATTTCGATGCGTCAGTTCTCTCATCAGTGTAGCAAAACGAATGCCCGTGTCCTGCAACTCGGGCGGCCTAATAAATTGTACGGGGAAGCCGACGGCGTGGATGCGCACACGACGCTCTTGAGTATCGGCTTCGGCGTTAAGACGATCGACCGTCAGCACCACATCCTCAATCGACCGACCGGTGAATTCGTCGCCGAAAACATAAATCGATATTTTTTTATCACGGTCATAAAAAGAGCGCACGGCCTGCGTAATGCCCTCCACCGGTGACGAATTAGAAAACGCGTTCCAATTGGCGAGATTTCTCAGGATCAGTTGTCGTCGCGCCGGTGTATCAGGAATCCATTGCCCAGCGTAGCGACTGAACAGGTAGTTACCCATGTCATTCATGACCTGAATGCCTTTGACATTGGGATAAATATTAAGGGTCGCTTCCATCTCGCTCAGCATCCGCTGCCAGGCGTATGAAAACATGGAGCCAGAGGTATCGATGATGAAGATAATGTACTCACTGTCGACGGGAATACCGCCGATCAATTTGTTTTGCTGTTTAAATTCCGGGCCCAGTAGCCGTTCCATCTCTTCGCTGAGAACCTGCATTACCAGCTGCAGCTGTTCTTTTTCACGGGCTTCGGACTGGGATATCTGCACCGACTGTTTTTCAATACTGGCCAGCTTGGCTTTCAATCGTGCGACACGTTCGATCAGTTCGGAGAGCTGCTGCTTGCGAGATTTAAGTTGCTCGTTGAGGACTACCGATTCACCGCGGACATCAAATAGGCGCTCCTGATACTCTGTTACCGTGCTGCGGAGTTTGTTTTCGGCCTCTTCGAGTGCTGCGGGATCGCCGACTTTGGCTATTACCAGCAGTAAAACAATGGCGCCAAAGCCACAGCTAATAACATCCAGAAATGAAATGCTGGCTTCCTGAGATGCTCGGCGCTGGCGTTTCATGGCCAGTCTCGCGAGGGGGCGATAAAGGCGCCCTGTGTATTCAGGGCTAATTGCCAGAACAGCGCGGCGGCTTCTGGATCACCCTCCATGGGGAATAGAATGGTATTTACCGGTATGCCCCGCGGCAGGCTGTTGACGGCCGCGGAGAAGAAGTCCCGTCGCTGACGACCACTGACCATATATTTTTTGGGTGGATTGGCACCCTGAGTTGGCAGGCCGTCGGTCAGTAGAAATATATTGTCTGGCTTGTTTTCAAAGTCGTTAACCGTGGCAATGGCATTGATCAGGCTGGTGCCGGATCCCGGTGAATAATTGCGCAGACCTTCGACAGCTTTTTCCAGCGCAAGAGAGTCTGCGGCATCCAACCACTCACCCTCGGTACCGACAATGGCCGGCTCTGTGCCGGTGTTAAAGATATACAGCTGAAAGCGGCTGCTGGGGGGCAGCTGCGCTAACAGCCACTCGACGGTGCGCATTGTCCAGATCCATTTTGGCGACTGTTTTTTCAGGCTGTCGCTCATATTGCGGCGGCGCACGGCGTTGACCACGGTGTCGGCGAGCATGCTCGCGGAGCCATCGACCAGAATAATAACTCGCTCACCACCGAGCTTGAGGCCGGTCAGATATTGGCGGTTGCCATCGCCGAGAAATTCACGCACTTTGTCGCCAAATTCGACCTCTTCCATTTGCGCGGTCTCTTTTTCCAGCTGCTCAACTTGTCGGCGCAGCTTGGCAATATCATCTTTTGGGTCGGCCTGAATACTTTTTTCCTGTTCTTGCAGATCGGTAATCACTCGCTCAGAGGCGCCCTGCACGGTGACCAGTTGCAGCAGTAATGCTTCAAGACTATTGAGCAGTTCGGTTTTTTCCTGCTCGGCCTGACGAATATCTTCTTGCAGAAGATCGACTTCAGAGGCGAGCCGTGGATCTGGCAGTTCAATTTCAGTGGCGTTGTGACGCAAAATTAAAAACAACAGGGTTACCGCACCAAAGCCGCAGGCCATAATGTCGAGAAATGACAAACTGAAAGCAATGTTGCGGCGCTTTTTAGTCATTGCAGACCTCAATGAGTTGCAGTTGATGATCGCCGATAAATACTTTTCCACCGGGCTCGGCAGTCTCTGGCAGTTCAATGGAAATGGCACTGTCGCGATGAATAATATTGAGTCTCTGGTGGTTGATTGAGATAACCAGGGCGGCGCTGTTGTCGACTAGCGGGGTGATATTCAGTCGCTTGCCATCAATGCAAAGACTGACCGGTTCGTTGAGTGGCCAGGCGCGACCATGATGGAGAAGATGGTTTGCTGGGGCCGGCGGTGCAGTATCTGTCTTGCGCCTGCCGCTATAACTGACTGCCTGCTGAATGGAGGTGATCCGGTGCAGGTTGTCGCTCTGCTCAACGAGAGAATCCCTGTCTCTAAGACAGTTATCAACACCCTG
>JAQXEB010000039.1 GCA_029251065.1 Luminiphilus sp. | reverse complement strand
TGGTTACGTTAATCACGTTACTGATACTAGCGCCGTTTTATGTTTATTTTCGGCTGAGGTCACGTTAACGGATCCCTGAAGGTTAAACGCAAAAGTTTGCTCAACCTCGCGGTTGCCGGGCTTTTCGAATAATCACCTTAGTGATCGGTCAGCGTGCCCAGATCAAAGCCTGTCTCATCAGCGACAGCGTTGGGCCAATTGGTGCGCCAGACCTCTCGAGAGACCGTGCCAACGGGGACTGGTTGGCGCTGAAACCCGGGCTGGCAGGCAATGAGTGGCGAGACGACGACATCGTGTCGCGGTACGACAAAGAAAGGGAAGCTGTAGCGTTCTCTCCCCGAGGTATTCACAACTTTATGGGGTGTAGAGACGAAGTGACCACCAGACCACAGCTCTAAGAGGTCGCCAATATTGACCACCATGGCGTGGGATGGCGCTCGGACTTCCAGCCATTCGCTGTCATCATGAGGGCGCAGCCAAAGGCCGCCCACATCGTCTGGGAAGAGCAGCGTGAGTGCGTCGGTGTCTTTGTGGGGATGGATACCAAAGCCGGTATTACCCTCGTTTTGGGGAGGGTAATGGAGCAATGTCATGTTGGTCAGCGGTTGCTCAAACAGGTTTAGAAATGCGTCGATCTCAACATCTATGATCTTTGCGATCAGCCTAAGTAACTGCTGGCTTGTTGTCTCGCAAGCCTTCCAATACGCCTGAGTTATTTCCTGTAACTGAGCGGGCATGGACGGCCATCGATTGGGTCCGTAGAGGTCGCAGACCGAACAGATAGGATCATCTGGCGCTGTCTCATTATGAAGTTTGTATCCCTCGTATTGATCTCGCGAAGCCCCGTGGCTATTGGGTGAAAAAAATCCAAGGGGTATGTAACCGCGATAGTTGTCAGGCGTAATACAGTCCGCCAGCTTTTCGCTGAGTGGCCGCGAAAAATAAGTTTCCAATTGTTGCCGCATCGTCCGTACGAGGTGCTCTGGCACACTGTGACCTTGAACCATGACGAAACCGATCTCTGTCAGTGCGCGTTCCAGAACGGGCAAGACTGTGTCGTCTGAATCCTTAAGATTAATCAGCGGAATAGAACTCGACGACGTCATAAACAGCACTCTTAATTTTTAAAAAGACGGTGTGGCTCGCGAGCCGCTCGCGTCGTTCTCATCTTCAACGACCTAGGGTAGGTTATAAACCGGTGTGGGCTCAATTCTGAGTGCCTTGGGAATCGTCCGGTTAAGCGGTAGGGTTAGTCCTCCACGGAACGGGGTTCATTCGATGAAGTTAATACGTGTCGCCACTGCAGTTTGTGTCATTGCCTGTGTCAGTTTAAGCGCCCGAGCATCCGCTCAAGAGGGTGCGACGATTGCGCGTGATTACCACCTGAAAAACACTCACCGTATTATTTCAGATTTCCGCACGTTCCTGAGCTTCCCCAATGTTGCCAGTAACGTAGAGGACATGGTGGACAATGCTCGTTTTATCGAGGGCTACGTCGCCAAACGCGGATTTGTTTCCACCATTGTTTCAGCAGGCGGCGCTCCCTACGTTGTGTCTGAGCGTCGAGGGTCAAAAGACGCGCCCACCGTTCTCATTTACGCGCACTTCGATGGACAGCCGGTCATTCCCAGTCAGTGGTCATCTCCCCCATTTGAGCCGACGCTATGGACGTCGAATCCGTTAAATCCCCAGGCAAAGGCCTTACCCTGGGATCAGGATGAGTTCGATCCAAACTGGCGGATTGTGGCGCGGGCGGCAGGCGATGATAAAGGGCCTGTTATAGCGCTCATGGCAGCGATCGATGCGTTGGTTGCGGCAAACGACATGCCGGACATCACGATTAAACTGCTACTCGACGGTGAAGAGGAGCGAGGCAGCCCAACGCTTGCGGGCGTTCTCGAACAAGTCGCGGACGACCTGGAGGCTGATGTGATGCTGTTTTGCGACGGCCCTATGCATCAGTCGGGTCGTCGCCAATTGGTGTTGGGTGTTCGAGGGAGTATGACCGTTGACCTCACGACGTTTGGGCCGAACCGACCGCTGCATTCTGGACATTATGGTAACTGGGCGCCTAATCCCAACGAAATATTGATGAAATTGTTGATGTCACTCAAGGATGACTCAGGCCGCGTTGTTGTTAAGGGGTTTTTGGATGATGTTCGTCCCGTATCCGGCTTGGAGAGGTCGGCCATTGCAGCAATGCCTGCCGTTGACGCCACGCTTCGATCTGAACTGGGACTGGGCAGTAACGAAGTGGCTGACGAGCGTTTAGAGTCTTCTATTATGCGTCCGGCTATTGTCGTTAAGGGACTCAATGGCGGCGGTGTGGGTGCCGAGTCACGCAATATCATCGAACCGACAGCCGAGGCCTCATTGAACCTAAGATTGGTGCCCGGCCAACAGCCTGAAGTCCTACTCGCGACATTGAAACGTCACTTTGAGGGCTTGGGAATGACGGTCTCTGAAAACGGCCCGGCAACAAGCGCCCCCCGTGAAACCCATCTTCAGATGATCGCGCGTCCAGGCGGGTACCGATCGTTCCGTACAAAGATCGACGCTGAGGTTGTCTCGGAATTGAAG
>JAQXEB010000038.1 GCA_029251065.1 Luminiphilus sp. | reverse complement strand
TCAACAAATAATGTCCCATAATCAGTCGACACGCCCTCATCAGGACTCGAGCCGCCATCATGTAAAAAGCGCGCAGCGTCCCCGGCCTCCTGCAGATTCATGCCGAAGTCAGCAATGTTTACGAGGATCTGAACATGCCCTTGCGGCTGCATACCGCCACCCATCAACCCAAAGCTCATAAACGGCGCCCCATTTTTCATGAGAAAAGCAGGGATAATAGTATGAAACGGCCGTTTACCCGGCGCGTACACATTAGGGTGACTCGGATCTAATGAAAAAAGCTCGCCACGGTCTTGCAACATAAAGCCTAACCCCGTTGGCACCAATCCACTCCCCATGCCTCGATAATTAGACTGGATCAGAGACACCATCATGCCCTCACCATCGACCACGGTGAGGTAGGTCGTATCCCCCTCCCCCTCGAGTGGAACAGCCAGGTATTGCGGTTCAATCACCTGATCTGGACGGATTCGCGAGAACTGACGTTTTGCAAATTCATCGCTCAGAAGCGTATCGATTGGGATCGCCGAATACGCCGGGTCAGCAAAGGTACCGGCCATCGCCTCAAAGGCGAGCCGTTTCGCTTCGACCATAAAATGGAATAGCTCGGGCGAACCTCGCTCGAAACGACGCAAGTCGACCTGCTTTAAAATATTAAGCATCATCAGTGCCGCAAAGCCCTGGCCATTGGGTGGGAGCTGATAGAGGGTATACCCGTGGTAGTCGACCCCTCTCGGCTCCACCCACTCCCCGCGGTGCGCCGTCAGGTCGTCCAGTGTTAAATCGGCGTCAATCGACTCAAAATAGTCAACCATTGCGCGGGCAATGCTTCCTTCATAAAACGCGCTACGACCGTGTTTGGCCAGTGCCGTCAGCGTCTCTGCCAAATCAGGGTTTTTAAACACCGCTCCGGCCTTGGGGGCAACGCCGTCAGGGAAATAGGTCTTCGTCGCGTTATCGCGCTCTTCGATCATGGAGGCGACCGCGTCAAATCGGTTGCGATTACTCTCAAAGCCTGCGGCAATAACAGGTGTTAGAGGAAACCCATTGTTTGCGTAAGAAATCGGCGCTTCGAGGACGTCACTCATCGCCAGACGTCCCCAACGATCGTGCAATGCAAACCAGCCATCAACCGCGCCCGGCACTGTTACTGACAGTGATCCGTGCGATGGAATGCCGACATAGTCTTTTGGCAAGCGACCCGACGCCTTTAATGCAGCAATGGACGCTTTGAGATCCGTCAGCGATCGCCCCTTGGGCGCACGACCTGAGCCGTTGTACCCGTACAACTTTTTTGATTTTGGATCCCAGACAATCGCGAACAGGTCACCCCCTATCCCATTACCCGTAGGCTCCATCAAACCAAGCGCTGCATTCGCGGCAATAGCGGCGTCTACGGCAGAACCACCCGCCTGCAATACGTCGATTGCAATATTTGATGCCAAGGGTTGCGCGGTTGCTGCCATTCCATTGGTCGACATGACCGGACTGCGCGACCAGTCAGCGCCAACCGGCCGCGCCCCGGGTCCAAGGTCTTGACCCAGTGCACCCACGGCCGAAGCAGCGGCCGTTAACATGACTACCCATCGCGTTATCGTCGTTTTCATGGTGAACTCACCTCAGTTACGTAGACTTGAAATCATTTGCAGTAGGACACTCAGCATGTCGAATATCAAGAAGGTCGCTTTCATTGGCTTAGGCGCAATGGGGTACCCCATGGCCGGTCATCTCCAAAAACACGGTCTTGATGTCTGTGTCTACAATCGCACCGAAACCAAAGCCTTCGACTGGGTCAACGAGTTTGGAGGCTCGTCGGCACCAACACCTGCGGAGGCTGCCGTTGATGCACAGGTTGTGTTTCTCTGCGTTGGCAATGATAACGATGTCCGGTCGGTCACTGTGGGACCTGAAGGTGTTTTGTCCACCATGACTGAAGGATCCAGCCTCATTGACCACACCACGACCTCGCGGCAATTGGCACAAGAGCTCGAAATCGCGTGCCAAGAGCTCGGTGTGACCTTTATGGATGCTCCCGTATCGGGTGGCCAAGCGGGCGCAGAAAATGGTGTGCTCACGGTCATGATGGGGGGTGATAAAGCGACGTTTACGCGCGTGGAGCCGGTTGTTGCACACTTTGCAAAGCACGCGCAATTAATGGGTAATGTTGGAAGCGGACAACTGACTAAGATGGTGAACCAGTTGTGTATTGCCGGCGTCCTCGGTGGAATCTCAGAGGCGTTTCACTTTGCTGAGTGCGCAGGCCTTGATATTGCCGAGGTCACCCGTGCACTCGAAGGCGGCGCCGCTCAGTCTTGGCAAATGACTCACCGAGCGTCGACTATCGCAAAGCGCGAGTACGACTTTGGGTTCGCGATTGACTGGATGCGCAAAGACCTCGGCTTCGCACTCGACGTTGCCGCTGAACTTAATCTGCACCTACCCCTCGCCCTAAAGGTCGATGAACATTACGCTCAACTGCAAGCCGGCGGCGACGGCCGCTGGGACACCTCTGGCCTGATCGAGCAGATTCGACGTCGACGCGAGCAAATCGAGGCCGCGCAGGCTGGAGCACTCGTGACCCACACCGGTGGCTGCCACTGTGGGACTGTTGAGTGGACCATAGAGGCGCCTGCGGTTCTCAGCTCGCACACCTGTAACTGTTCAATCTGTGAGATCCATCACTACCAACATTACATCGTCCCGCGCAGTCGCTTTCAGATCACGCGCGGTGAAGACGTGTTGTCGCTCTACACCTTCGGCAGCCATATTGCGAAGCACTACTTTTGCTCGAACTGTGGCGTGAAGTCTTTTTACATCCCACGATCAAATCCCGACGGCGTTAGCGTGAACGCACGCTGCCTCGATGACGCAACAATTGAGGCAATACATGACACACCCTTTGACGGGCGAAATTGGGAAAAAAATGCAAGCTCGCTCGCGCATTATTCCAAGGAGCAGTGAGCCGTGCGCAACAACAGTGCTGACTACTGGAACAACACGCCTTTGCATGAACTCAGTCGCGAGCAGTGGGAAATGCTGTGCGATGGCTGTGGGAAATGTTGTTTGCACAAACTGCAAGACGAAGACACCAACGCGGTCTTTTACACGCGGGTCGCCTGCAAACTACTCGACACCAAGTCGGGTGGGTGTCAGGACTATGATCAGCGTTTTTCCCGTGTGCCCGACTGCATGGACGTCGCTAAAATGTTACCCAGTGAAATGGCGTGGTTACCCACCACCTGCGCCTACCGTCTCCGTGCAGATAACAAACCGTTGCCGCACTGGCATCCGCTGATTTCAGGAAAGGAGTCTTCAGTCCACAAGGAGACCAAAAGCATCAGAGGCCGCGTCGTATCTGAAGTCGACGTCGATGAGGCTGACTTGGAAAATTACATTATTCGCTGGATTGACGCTTAAGTCGGCGGAACGTAGTACCCAAGCAGCCGTGGATAGCCGCTTTTTGTACGTCGGCTAAACCGAGAATCCCAAACATCCCAAACGGTTCCGTCTCTGACCGCCATCATGTGACGAGGAATCACGGCGATGTAACGACCATCGCGCGGTATGTCGGGCAGGTACGCATTTTTCGTCAGCTGCAGCGCCCACCCTTTACTGGTCAGATACAGGTAGTGAACCGGCGTCATAACGCCATCGGAAATCGACGGGTACAATCCGCCGGTCATCGTCTTCTGCAGGTGCGCCAGATCCTGTCGAACGTGCGCGTACGCCTCGCCAGTGACCAGACAAATAGAGCGCACAACGCAATCGGAACGACCGCGAAAGCCCGCTTCGTCCCTTCCCCCGTCGTGTTGTACAAAATCCAACACTGCGCGCGTCCCATACTGTGTAATTAGTCTTAGTTCGGAATACCATGGCTTCTGGATCAACTTTTAGGCGCTGTCGTGACAATAACTTTTAGCGATATTGAGCAAGCACATCATCGAATTGAACACCTCGTGGTGAAAACGCCCCTCTTGAATTCACCGCGGCTGGATACTATTGCAGGGCGACGCCTTTGGCTAAAAGCAGAGCCTTTACAGGTCACAGGGAGTTTTAAATTTAGGGGAGCCTGCAGTGCCATCAGCGCACTGAGTGAAGAGGCCTTAGCCCGCGGCGTAATCGCTTATTCATCCGGCAACCATGCACAAGGCGTGTCGCTCGCAGCCTCTATTTTCAAAACCAGCGCAACGATTATCATGCCGCACGACGCTCCAGATAATAAGGTTACCAACACGCGACGCTACGGCGCCGAGGTCATCCAGTATCGCCGGGGCGAAGAAAGTCGAGAAGCGATTGGCGCACGCCTTGCAAGCGAACGTGGTTTAACCTTGATCAAACCGTACGACGACCCAAACGTGATTGCGGGTCAAGGCACGGTAGGTCTTGAGCTTGCGGAACAAATTGTCACCCAGGGGTTGTCGACCACGGCGGTGCTGTGTTGTTGCGGTGGTGGGGGCTTAAGTGCCGGCATTGCGACTGCGCTTGAGGCCACACTCCCTGAGGTCACGCTACAAACGGTTGAGCCTAAACACTTTGACGATACCGCGCGCTCACTTGCACTGGGCCAACGCGTGGCCAACAGGGCCGAACAGGGCTCGATCTGCGACGCCATCGTCACACCCACACCGGGAGAACTGACGTTCCCCATCCTGCAAAGCCTGGCTGGTGCGGGCTTAGCCGTGAGTGACGATGAGGTCTTACAGGCGATGTTCCACGCGTTCGACACCCTTAAAATTGTTGTAGAACCTGGCGGTGCCGTGGCGCTCGCAGCAGCGCTTTTTAGTGATCATCTTCCAGACTGCGAGGATTTGGTCATCGTTTTATCGGGCGGCAATGTAGACCCGCGTCTTTTCAACAAAGCACTTATAGCGACCTAGCAAAATAGCCAGTATTTCCCCTGTGACAAAATACCAAATTTGGTGATCTGTCCCCATTTGGGTGACGTATCTTCAGCGTAATCCAGTGG
>JAQXEB010000037.1 GCA_029251065.1 Luminiphilus sp. | reverse complement strand
GAGTATTTCGAACAGGAGCTGGTCATCTTCCGCACTGAGGACGGCGACGCAAAAGTCGTTGATGCATTTTGCCCCCACATGGGCGCCCACTTAGGCTACGGCATCAGAGAGCAAACCGGTAAAGGTCCGCGTATCGTGGGGGACAGTATTGAGTGCCCTTTTCACGGCTGGCGGTGGAATGGCGATGGGCAATGCACTCATATCCCTTATGCGAAAAATTTGCCGCCCCGGGTTGCCAAAGGCGAGGCGATCCTCGGCGCCTGGGAAGTCCGAGAAATCAATCAGCAGATCCTTGTCTGGTATCACCCGAATAAAGAGGCTCCTTCCTGGGAGCCTGACATCATTCCCGAGGCCGCAGCCAACCACCCAGACTGGGGCGATATGATTATCCACACCTGGGAAGTCAACACGCACATGCAGGAAATGGGCGAAAATGGCGTAGACGCCGCGCATTTTCTCTACGTCCACGGCACTGACGACGTACCAGAGGCCGAGTATCAAACCTTCGACGGACACATTCGTGAAGGAAAATTTATTACACGTCAACCGACGCCTCGCGGGGTAGTCGACGGCGCTATCGAAACAAAAAGCCAAGGTGCAGGCTTATCCATGGTGAAATTTACAGGCATATACGACACCTTGCTGCTGGCCAATGTCACCCCGGTTGCCGCAGAAAAAGCACGCGCGTCATACGCATTTATTCAACCCCGAGACACCATGGACACGCTCGGTAAAACCGTCGGTCAGGCAATCATCGGCAATATCTGTCAGCAGATGTCAGAAGATCAAATCATCTGGGATCGCAAGCAGTATTTCGAACGGCCACTACTCTGCGATGGTGATGGGCCTTTCGCCAAATTTCGCCGCTGGTTCAGTCAGTTCTTAGTAGAGAAAACAGTCTAGCCGCTGACGACGCGCACGCGCAGAGTCAGAACGCCAAGAGTCGCGCGTATCGGTCACGATGGTAGCTGGACGAACCCAATAGCTGGTTGCACACTCTTGAGCGCTTTAAGAATAGTCCAATGTCCATCTCATCGGTGACGCCCATACCACCGTGGAGCTGCACCGCTTCGGAGGTCATCAAGCTGAAAACGTCATTGGCCAGTGTTTTTGCGGTGCTCGCCTGCGCACTCACGCGTGACGCTGGGTGATCAAGGGCAATCAGTGCCGCCGCCACAGCGCTCTCAGCAAGCTCGAGCTCGCAGTAAAGTCGCGCACAGCGATGCTGCAAGGCTTGAAAGCTCGCCAGTTTCACATCGAACTGCTCACGCTCGTTTAGGTAACTCACCGTGCGCTCCAGTGTCTCGCGTGCACCACCCATCATCTCGGCGGCCAAGACAATCGTGGCTTGATCGATCGCATGCTCAAGTCCGCGCGCAACATCAACCCCATCGAGCCACTCAATCCTATCGGCCGGAACACCCGCGAAGGTAATGGCAGCCGCGCCGTGAAGATCCATAAAGCGCATCGGGGTAATGCTCACAGACTCATCGTCGGTCGCCACAACGGCAATACCCAAGCCACCGGCCTCGCGTCGTGCTACACAGAAAATCAACGAACTCATGGACGCGTCGAGCACCCGGACCTTGGAACCCGAGACCTGACCATTCTGCTCGGTGACCAAGACCGCCCCCGGATCAAAGAAGCGGCCCTCATCCAGCGCGACTGAGGCTGTAATTTCACCGGACAGCAACCGAGGGAGATAACTCTCGATTTGTCGTTTAGATGCGCAATTAAGCAGGACGTTCTGTGCCAATGCCACGCTTGAAAGCAACGGACTGGCGACCAATCGACGGCCGGCTTCTTGGCTCACCACGCCCAGTCCCATCCAGCCGAACTCAAGACCGTTAAACGCCTCTGGCACAGTAATTCCCGTAAGACCCAGATCGACCATTTGTGACCACAGCTCCCGATCGTAACTCTCCCAAACGGGCCGCTGTCGCTGTTCCCTCAAACGGCTTACTGGCGATTGCTCTTCGAAAAATTGTGCGACCGACTCTCGGAGCATGCCCTGCTCTTGATTAACAATCACGACCGATGTCCATCAGCGGTCATGCCCAAGGCGCGCTTTGCAATAATATTGAGTTGTACCTCGCTAGTACCCCCTGCAATCGTCAACGATTTGTTAAAGGCCCACTGCTTCACCATTTTTCTAACGCCCGCAGGTGCTACAGACTCGTCATCCATCGACAGTCCCTCGCCACCAAGAGCAGTAAGAATGAGCTCATCTTTAACTTGCGCTTGAGAGGTGCCCAAGTACTTCATCAGGAGAGGCAGTCGCGCATCCATCTGCCCGGCCTTACCCTGCTTGTAAATCCGCTCACCCATTTGCGCGATGGCCGTCTCGCGCATCAGGTGGTTCGCTATTTGACTGCGCAGTTCTGGATCAGCAAGACGCCCGTCTGCATTGACGCCCAACGCATAATGCGCAAGTTCTAGAAGCTCCATTGCCGGCTTTTCAAGCATGCCCTCGAACGCAGCCATCATTTTTCGTTCGTGGTTCAAAAGCTCTTTTGCGACTGCCCAGCCCTCGTTGATCGCACCGACAAGATTGCTCTTAGGCACGCGAACATTGTCAAAGAATGTTTGGCAAAATTCTGAGTCGCCACTGATCAAGGGAATAGGCGATGTCGAGACCCCTTCACTTGCCATGTCAATGAGTAAAAAACTAATACCCGCTTGCTTAGGCGCCACATCCCGCGTGCGAACGAGGCAAAAAATCCAATCCGCCTCGTCTGCTTTGGTCGTCCAGATCTTCGTCCCATTCACCAAAAAGTGATCACCACAATCTTCGGCCTTGGTTTTAAGGTTGGCCAAATCAGAGCCTGCAGACGGCTCTGAATAACCTTGCGCCCAGCGAATTTCTCCACGACATATGGCCCCTAAATGTTCGCGTTTCTGGTCTTCGCTCCCGTAAACGAGGAGCGCAGGCCCGAGCATCCATAGTCCTTGGCAGTACAGTGGCGGGCGACACCCTAATCGAGACATCTCCTGCTTGAGTATTTTTGTCTGCTCAGCATCAAGACCTGCCCCCCCATAAGCCACAGGCCAATCCGGCGCGGTGTAGCCCTTATCACGACAAGCTTCAAACCATTGTCGGGCATCATCGCTGGGAAATACGCGGCGTCGACCGCCCCAAATTTGCTCTTCGCGAACAATCGGCTGACGCTGTGATGTCGGGCAATGTAAATCTAACCACTCAGCAGTTTCAGCTCTAAATATGGACAAGGCGTCTTCGGTCAAGCGGCACTCCGGAGGGAAATCGCATCATTGATAGAGGTCGTCCATGCTCAATCCCAACCGCCTCCGTGTCATCGTCCTTTTTGTCTACAGAATACCGGTCAGGCATTTTGACCGGTGCTCGTATTTCACCTAATTTAACGTCATGAAACGTTACTATCACACAAGTGACGTCGCTTAAACGAAGGAGAACGAAGGTGGCTACAGCAGCAGAGTACGGTCTTGGACCTAATACCTACCCGCGAGGTTGGTTTATTGTGGCTGAAAGTCGCGTAATCGACGAGCGCCCCATCGGCGTCACATTCTTTGGTCGTGACTTTGCATTGTATCGAGGCGAGAGCGGTAATCCGGTG
>JAQXEB010000036.1 GCA_029251065.1 Luminiphilus sp. | reverse complement strand
GTGCCATGATATTTCTCCAACCTGCGTTTTCTAAGCCCACCCGTGCAGGTTTACAGGAGGGCTGGTTAATGACTGTCAACAAACAGCCGCTTTGGAGCGACTCGGCCGTCGTCGAGTATGACCCCGACGCCCAAAAAAGGACCGTCCGCTTCAGCGATGCGAACAATACCACTTAGTGGCGCATTTCGCACTAGCACGGCCTGCCCTTGTTTTAGGTAGAAAGCCGCAGAATGACTCACTTCAACGCGCATTAAATGGTCGACAGCCAACTCGGGATCGATCAAAAACCGATCGAGGGCGTCCTCGCCTTCGGTCTCAGCGACGGCGATCAGCGTCTCCAGTGTCACAGCTTGTCCCAAATCAAAGGGACCGGTCGCCGTCCGTCTTAACGCACTCATATGACCAGGAAGGTCGAGCGATGTTGCCAAATCTTCTGAGAGCGTGCGAATGTACGTGCCTTTGCTACAGACGACATCGATGTCAGCCGTGGCGGCTTCTCCAGGTGAAAAGCGGTTCAACTCGGCGCTGCGAATAGTGACCGGACGGGGCTTTCGCTCGACTTCCTTCCCCTGTCTTGCCAACTTGTAAAGCGGCTGCCCATCGACTTTCAGCGCCGAGTACATCGGCGGTGTCTGCTGAATGTCACCGACAAACCTTGAAAGCGCAATCGATACATTTTCTTGAAGCAAATGCGCCGCATTTTTTTGCGCTAAAACCTCACCCTCACTGTCACCAGTCGCCGTCGACACGCCAAACGTCACTTGGGCTTCATACGCCTTGTCAGAATCGAGTAGAAATTGCGACAGCTTTGTCGCCTCACCGAGACAAATAGGCAAGACGCCACTGGCAAGCGGATCTAGGTTACCCGTGTGGCCGCCTTTCGCAGCACCAAACAAGTGGCGTACGCGTTGCAGTGCTTGATTTGATGACGGACCGACCGGTTTATCGAGAACCAGTATGCCGGTTACAGACCGCCCCTTTCTCCGGCGAGCCATATCAGTCCTCTTCAGCTTCCGACGTGTCTTCGTGCTTTTCGTCCGATGCTAGAGCCTGTCCTAACAATGCTTCCATATGCCGACCGCGCCCAACACTTTCATCAAACTTGAACGAGAGTTTCGGCACCGTTCGCAAGCTCGAGTCGCGAGCAATCTCACTGCGTAGATAGCCGGCTGCTTTATCTAAAACAGCCGTCACTTCTTGCGCCGACTTTGCATCCTCCAACCCGATTTTCGTGAAAAAAACCTTCGCGTACCGGAGGTCGCGGCTCACATCGACCGCCGTGATATTCACAAACTCCGCTCTCGGATCGCGGAGACTGTGCAATAGCAGCTTGGCCAGCTCCTGTTGTAAGAAGTCAGCAACGCGTTCGGTCCGACTGTATTCTTGAGGCAAAACAATAAACCTATAATGAGCGCGCGACTTCGTTAACTTCGAAGACCTCGATGAGATCTCCCACTTTTACGTCGGTATAGTTTTTCACACCAATGCCGCACTCTGTGCCGTTACGCACTTCGCTCGCGTCATCTTTAAAGCGCCGAAGCGACTCAAGCTCACCCTCATAAATCACAATGCTGTCGCGCAGCACGCGAATCGGCTTCGACCGGGACACAGTCCCCTCGGTCACCATGCAGCCCGCGATAAGCCCAAACTTTGGCGACCGGAACACATCACGAACTTCAGCAATACCGACAATCTCTTCTCGCAGTTCTGGCGATAACATGCCCGTAAGCGCCGCTTTAACATCGTCGATTAAGTCGTAGATCACGTTGTAGTAACGCACCTCCACGCCTTCGTTCTCTGCCATTCCTCGGGCCTTTGCATCAGCACGCGTATTGAAACCAAAAATAACGGCATTACTGGTCATTGCCAGCGACACATCAGTTTCGGTAATACCGCCTACACCGCCGGCGACAACGTTGACCTTTACCTCGTCATTACCCAAATCTGAGAGCGACGATTGCAATGCCTCCAGTGATCCACGGACATCCGTTTTCACGACGACGTTGAGAGTTTGGACCTCACCGGCCGTCATTGTCTCGAACATGCTATCGAGTTTCGCCGCTTGCTGACGTGCAAGCTTACTCGATCGCTGTTTTTCCTGACGGCTTCCCGCAATTTCTCTTGCTCGCTTCTCGCTTTCAACAGCAACAAACGGATCGCCGGCATCGGGCGTACCGTCGAGCCCCAGTATCTCAACAGGAATACTTGGACCGGCGACAGCAATGGGTTGACCGTTCTCGTCAAGCATTGCTCTCACGCGCCCATACTGCAGACCTGCGAGCACGATATCGCCTTGTTTCAATGTGCCTCGCTGCACTAACAATGAGGCGACAGGACCACGGCCTCTATCGAGTCGTGATTCGATCACAAGCCCACTGGCAGGCACATCCTCTGGCGCCTTAAGCTCCAACAGCTCAGACTGCAGGAGTAAGGATTCAAGCAATCGGTCGATACCTTCACCGCTGTGCGCCGAAACGGGTACAAACTGAGTGTCTCCACCCCAGTCTTCAGGGATAACATCTTTCGCCGCAAGTTCATTCTTCACGCGGTCTGGATCTGCACCCTCTTTATCCATTTTGTTAATGGCAACCACTAAGGGCACACCGGCCGCACGCGCGTGCTGCACCGCCTCTTCAGTCTGCGGCATTACGCCGTCATCAGCGGCCACAACTAAAATCACAATGTCCGTTGATTTTGCGCCGCGAGCTCGCATGGCTGTAAACGCGGCGTGTCCGGGCGTATCGAGAAAGGTGATCATCCCCTGGTCTGTTTTTACGTGATAAGCACCAATATGCTGCGTGATACCACCCGCTTCGCCAACGGCCACACGAGAGTTTCGAATGTAGTCGAGCAAGGAGGTTTTTCCATGATCAACGTGGCCCATCACAGTGACAACGGGAGCGCGAAGCTCTGGCGTGCCGTCGAAGCTCGCCATTGACTCCTCGAGTCGCTCCTCAAGCACATCGTCGCTTCTCAGTTTGGCTCGATGTCCCAGTTCTTCGACAACGAGACTCGCCGTATCCTGATCGATCATCTGATTAATCGTGGCCATGACGCCAAGCTTCATCAGCTCTTTAATGACAACGCCGGCTTTGACTGCCATTTGCTGCGCGAGGTCGCCAACACTGATATTTTCCGGCAGCTCGACGTCGTAAACGATCCTCTCAGTCGGCTGTTCAAATGCATGCTGATTAGGCTCATCGCCCGAGCGCCGACGCTTTCCACCGCGTGCTCGTCCAACGCCCGACTCAGCGGCTTCAATAGCACTGAGCGACAGATTATGTCCGCGCTGCTTACCACGCCCCGCCGACATATTAGAGCGGTCTAGACGTCCCCTGCCTGGCTTATTCCGGCGCGAATCATTCGTGTCTCTCCCACTATCTTTTGAGGGCGCGTCATGCAAACGCTTGGGTCGTTTGTCCGCTTGAGTCGCAGCGACCTTTTCAGCAACCGCTGTTTTCTGAGCAGTCTCTTGATCCGCTTTTTTGCGTGCCTCATCGGCCTGTCGTGTAGCCACGACCTCATCGAGCTTTTGCTGCCGAGCTTCGTCTTCGGCTTTACGGCGTGCAGCCGCACGTTGCCGTAACACTTCTGGATCGACATTACGCAAATCTTCTTCAACCGCAGGCGGCTCAACAGGCGCGTCTAAAGGCTCCTCGACCGCGACAGGCTCCTCAATAACGGGGGCAGCCTCAGACTCTGCAACCACTTCTTCAATCACGGGCTCCGGTAAGGCAACCTCGACGGGGTCCAATTGTACTTCAGCGGCAACATCTGGCGCTTCGACCAACGAGGTTTCCTCGGAGTCCGGACGCTTCATGTAGGTGCGCTTCTTTCGCACCTCCACATTGACCGTGCGTTTACCCGAACCGCCACCCGTCTTCAATGTACTGACAGACTTCCGCTTCAGCGTGATCTTGCGTGGCGCCTCTTCATCGCTGCCATGACTGCGCTTCAAATGGCCTAGCAGTGTGCGTTTGTCATCGTCGGAGACGACCTCACCAGCCTCTTTATGAGGCAACCCTGCATCTTTCATCTGTGACAGAAGCTTTTCCGCGTCTGTTCCCACGGTTTTCGCCAACTGCTCTACGGTTACTTCAGCCATTTTTTCTCTCTCTAATCTTGCCGTTGG
>JAQXEB010000035.1 GCA_029251065.1 Luminiphilus sp. | reverse complement strand
GGGACACAATACGGCTGAGCTCCGATAAACTTCGCCCACTTTGCACACGCAGCTCATTGAAGAAAGACTGTGTTGCGTTTAGTGCTCGAAGACTCCCAATACCCGAGTCAACGATGCCGAAATTGCGCAAAAAGCCCTCTACATCTGACGTCAACAAGAACGTGTCAAAGCCAATGGACCTCAAGGCGTATGGACCCGTGTTTCCACCCAGTCGACTGCCCTTCTTCTTAAGGTACAGCCACAACCCAATAACATCTTCCTCAGGCCAATCAGCAATAAATTCGCCAAACGCTCGATCCTCTCGCCGCTCCACATCGTCGATCATTAACGCGTTGTGCGGAATCGTTTTAACTTTGTTGAAATTCCGAATAATTCCAGGATCTTTCGCCTTACGCTCCAGCATTTCGTCAGGCATCATCAGCAGTCGCTCGATGTCAAAGATACAAAAAATCTCTTCGAAATTAGCCCATTTATTATCGACCACGCGCCACACGAAACCCGATTGAAAGATTTTTCGCGTGAACTCCGCAAGGTACCTGTCAGAGCGCAAGGCCGCCAATTGCGCGTTCCCGGGTGACTCCGGCAGTAACGCTTCCAACAGCGCCTCGCCGCCCTTTCGCTCACAGGCACGTTCATAAATTGAGATGTAATCAGGATAAGCCATGTCGATTAGTGTAGCCTTAAAGTGAGCACAGCGCGCTTTCTCGTATCATAACAACCGCGCGGGCATAAGGCGCCACTCTGGCCATGCGCGGCTAAACAATTTGCGTCTCAGGTGAGGAATTTAGAATGGACAGCTTTGCAGTCATTGGTTATGTCTTTGGAATACTGGGTCTCGTTGCGTTCATTAGAGTGGAGAAATTAACCAAAACCTTAAAGGCGCAAGGCATTCTCGCCGAGGACTATAAGGAAGATTAAATTGCCTGCTGTGCGGCAATACGGCCTGCTAACGGCCGCCCCCTCAAACCCGACACTCACCTCGCCCCCCAACACCGATAACCCCGTCAAGAGCGACACCTAAGCGCAGGCGCAAGCGCGCGCTATGAGCAATACACGTACTGTGTTATCGAGATTGATATGATATATTATATCTTTATATTCCCTGTGCTTTTTAGCCGCGTTGAGACTCTAAATGACACATCAGCAAAAACTACCGGTCACCGTACTTTCTGGGTTTTTGGGTGCCGGAAAAACAACCGTACTCAGCCACATACTCAATAATCGCCAAGGCAGGAAGGTAGCGGTCATTGTGAATGACATGAGTGAAATCAATATTGATGCCGCCATCGTTCAAAACGACGTATCGCTAAGCCGCAGCGACGAAAAGCTGATCGAAATGAGTAACGGTTGCATCTGCTGCACGCTCAGAGAAGACCTGCTCGTCGAGATCACCAAACTGGCAGAAGAGGGTCGCTTTGACTACTTGGTCGTCGAGTCCACGGGGATCTCAGAGCCACTTCCAGTTGCAGAAACCTTCACGTTTGCCGACGAAGATGGCGTATCTCTGTCCGATGTGGCCAAGCTCGATACCATGGTCACGGTGGTCGATGCCGTAAACTTTTTAAGGGACTACGAACAAGCACAGTTTCTACAGGATGCTGGTGAGTCGCTCGGAGAAGACGATGAGCGCAGCGTTGCTGACCTCTTGGTTGATCAAGTTGAGTTCGCTGACGTGATATTGATCAGTAAGACTGACTTGGCCAGCGAAGATGATATTAAACGCCTCGAGGCGATCCTTCGAACACTCAATACGACGGCAAAAATACTGCCTATAGCATCGGGAGAAGTGGATATCGATGAAGTGATCAGCACCGGTCGCTTCGATTTTGAGCGGGCACAACAGGCTCCGGGTTGGCTGCAGGAAATGCGCGGTGAGCACGTCCCAGAAACGTTAGAGTATGGAATATCGAGTTTCAGTTACGGCGCTCGCCGACCGTTTCATCCCGCGAAGTTCTTCTCCTTTCTCCATGACACAAAGGCCTATGGAACGTTGCTGCGCTCCAAAGGCTACTTCTGGCTGGCGACTCGACCGGAATACGCGGGCCAGTGGAGCCAAGCGGGGGGAATAGCCCGATACGGTTTCGCTGGTTTGTTTTGGTCAGCGGTCCCAAGAGAGCGATGGCCCGATGACCCCGAGTACCTCGACAGTATTCATAAGAGTTGGGTCGAGCCCTTTGGCGACATGCGTCAGGAGCTGGTGTTTATCGGACAGGGACTGGATGAGACGGAAGTCCGTCAGGCCCTCGACCAGTGCCTTTTGACCGAGGACGAGCTCCTCAAAGGAAGGGATTATTGGGCCACATTGTCTGATCCCTTTCCAAAGTGGGAAGAAGCGTCGTGAATGTTTTAGCAGCACTGCAGGAGCCTGCAAAAACCGGTGCTAAAACGCGAAGGACTGTGATTAGCGATGACGTGTCTTGCCTGCCTGAGATTTACCAAGACGACGTCAATATGGCCATCTGGAATCGCGCTTTGGACCCTTTACTCCGCGCCTCGGTTACACGTCTGGTGATGACAGATCCGAGCTTTCAGATCGGCCTAATGACGACACCCCGATCTGCTTATAAAAGCCTCATAAAGGCGTTACCGGACAGCAATACCAACGTTCTCGCCGAGGATATTACTTGCTTAGTCGATATGTTCTCTTGCCTTTTCGAGGTCGAACACGTTGGCCTGCGGTTAACGGTGTTGCATGGCGCAATGTGCCCACGATTTCACGTGGATAAGGTCCCCTGCCGTCTCATCTCGACCTACGTGGGACCCGGAACACAGTGGCTAGAACACCAGACCGTAGATCGCTCTAAGCTCGGCCCTTCGGCTTCTCTGGCGTCAGATCATCAGCGTGGCACCTACACATCGGAGCAGGATATTCGCGTGGTCCAAAGCGGGGCCGTCGGCCTACTCAAAGGCGAGGCTTGGGATGGAAATGAGGGCGCAGGGCTTGTTCACCGCTCCCCAAGCGTCGAAGGCGCCGTGCGCCTGCTGCTGACCCTGGACTTTGGCCGCTAAGAGTCGCTTTAGGAACAGTCTCGAGGCGCACGTCACTTTGCAAATGACGTGCGCCGTCTAAGGCTGCCTATTCAGGTACGTCTAACGCCGGATTTCGGTCAAAAAAGTTGCGCGGTTTCAATACGATTTCGTCGACCTTAGCGGGCATGACCGGCCAGTCCTCAGCCATAGGGACATGGTGAAAACCAATCGTCGGCCACGCCACAAGGTCGCTATCTTCCAGAACGTCATTGTTGCCCGCGTAGTGTGGTAGACCGACTCCAGGCGCGGACTGATTGACGGCGATGCCACTGGAGAACAGCTCATCACGCTTGTATTTCGTCACCCACAAATTGTTTTTCAAAAAGCCTGCGCGCTGATAAATGGGATCATCCAGCGTGACTAGCGGACGTATGTTGGGAAACATCAGCTGGTAAGACGTGTCATAACCCATGGCATTTTTCGAGGCGCTACTCGAAAATGTCAGCAATGCAGGCTTATCGACCTGCATCACCGTTTGCGCCTGCTGCTCGCTCTTTACGGCTTCACGGGTGACGCCCCAGACACCTTGTCGCGTCGCGTCGCTCGGTTGTGTCACACGCTGCAGACGCTGTCTGACAAAGTTGTTTTTCACACCGTCGATGTCGAAATCTATGCGGTAGCTAAAAAAGTGGTCGTGGTTCACCCCCAGTCTATGGGGCGCGATCAACGTTCCAGTCGCTGTTTCAGCCTGGGCCGAAGGGTCTGCAAGTGTCGCAGCGAAAACACCTTTCGTAGCGTCTATCCCTGTTGAAATAAGTCGAATTCGCATCCTGCCGTCTTGCTGGAAAATGTAGTCTTGGAAATAGTCGTAGTTCCCGATCACCGCCACCATGCGAACCACAAGATTCGTTGCCCGCCGTGAGTTATGTTTCTCCACACCGGGCACTTCGTCATAAAGCGACTCGTGATGACGCCAACTGGGATAGCCCGGGTCAAACTCAAAAATACAGACACGGTTTTCAGCGACAAAGGGCTCTCCAGCGGCGGTGTGCAGCACAACATTTTGGAAAACGGCATTCGGTGGGCAGTCGTTTCCCTTGAGCGCAGTGGCCATGTTGCCAAATCCGTACTCACCCATGTCGAAGTACGCGCGATAAAACCAGTGAGTGTCAGGGTCTTGGTAAGGGACAAACATCTCAGACATGGCGATCTCGTAAGCAACAGGTCGTACCCCATCGCCCGTAACAATCCCCACATTGTTTAAGACTGTCCCTTGACGCGGATCGAACCGAAGGTGAAAACGCCAGTTCTGCCAATCAATTTGGCTGCCGGTCACTGAAAAATTGGGCCCTTGTTCTTGAGCAATAGTGACCTCACTCAAGGGAGCGCGTGTCTCAAGCGCTGACGCGTGAAATTCAATGACGTCAAAGTCGCTTGGTGGCGCCTCGGTATCAGCAAACGAGTCAACCAATTCGATCAAACGAAGCTCCTCAACATCGAAGAGGACGCTAATCCCTTCAACAGGGCGCGCATAAGCACTGGTCGTGGGCAACAGACCTAAGCCGCTTTGCCCTCGAATATTGAAACAGTCAAAGCGGACCAAACGGTCGGTAACAGGATCGGCAAGGCTTGTAAAAAATCGGCCGACCGTGCGCGGTAAGCACAAACCATTGCGCGCGCTAACGCCGCGACGCTCAAGAGCCGCACTCACTTCAGGGAGTGCGTTCAGGGCGTCAATTGCAGTGACGATCTCGGCTCCAACAAGCATCGGCTGCCCACTGACAATGGGCTGCGGATCGGACAGCGCACTTGTTTGGAAGTCATATTGCACTCGATAGGATGTTTTTTCTGACCGGTACAAAACATCGGCACCTCGCGCCGCGACACTGTGCACATCCCACGCGAGCGCATCCTGCTTGTGAGGTTCCAGCAAACTAATACGATTAAAGACAACTTGAGCGTCAATCGACTCGGTCACCGCTGTCGCCACCTCGGCCACTTCCTCACTCGTGAGCGAATGCCAAGGTGATAAGAGCCGATCGGTCGTCTCATCGAGTTCTAAAGATTTTTCATTGCAAGCGACGAGCAGGCCCATACTGAGGAAAAGAGCAGATTTTAGAATTTTCATAAGGCGATTTATTGTTAGGCGAGACAGTGAGGCTACCGCACTGGACTCCGGGCCGTAACCACACAACCTAAAATAATGAATGCAGTTCCAAGCAGTGTTTGTGTGCTTACTGACTCTTCAAAAATCAACCAACCCAAAATTGCCGCCCAGATGAAGGCGGTGTATTCGACCGCAAATAAGCGTTGTGCTTCAACTTTACGGTAAGCCATGGACAT
>JAQXEB010000034.1 GCA_029251065.1 Luminiphilus sp. | reverse complement strand
CTTCACCGATACTTAAGTGGGACGGTACGTCGCCTCGAATAAATGAGCGGCTCAGTGCAGGCGAACTGCCGGTGAGAAAGTTCAGAAGCCAGCCATGGCGTTGGAAATTGCGTATCAGCGCCAAGTACCCTTCGGTCTGCCAAACTTTCATGGGCGCTGTACTGCCGGCCAGGGCATGTGACTGTACCCAGAACGCCTCGGGTAACGAAAAATTGTAATGGATACCGGCAATGACCTGCATGGTTCGACCGTAACGCGCTCCAAGGCCGTTCCGATAAACACGTTTCATGGTGCCAATATTAGAAGTGCCATAGTTCGCAATGGGAATCTCGGCTTCGACACCCAGTTCGCCCGGCATACTCGCGCCCCAAATAATTTCATCCGGCAATGACTGCGCAGTGTAGGCGTGTAACTGACGTAATTCCTCGAGTGCCCTGTTCGGTGACTCGTGAACACCCGTGATGAACTCAAGTAGTGATTCTGAGTAGTCGGTCGTAATTGAGGTGTGCGTGAGCGCAGAACCCAAGGGTGTCGGGTGGGGACGCTGGGACAGTCGATGGTCTGTACTGGTGACCCGGAGGCCCTCTTTCTCGATCCCTCTGTGGACTGTGAGCGTATCGGCAGCTTGCCCTTCGCTAATTGCCCTTTTGAATGCCACCGCTGTCATCTTGAAGTACCCTACCAACCACTGAGGTCATTTACGTTATGCTCGATTATAAGGTCGACGTAAACAGACGAGCGCAAGTGTACGCTCTATGCGATTAGAAGGTACAGCAGTACTGCTTTTGCAGGTTAGGATGGCAGCATGGATTTTGAAGATTGTTTGAAAACAATGGCCCGCGAGGGCGGCTCAGATCTGTACCTGACGACGGGCGCGCCACCGAGCGCAAAGTTTAATGGCGAGCTAAGACCGTTATCATCAGATGTGCTTCCGCCCGGCCGCACAAAAGAGTTAGCGCACCAACTCATGGACGATCAGCAGCGGCGTGAATTCGATGAGAAACTCGAAATGAATCTCGCGGTCTCTCTCTCAGGCGTTGGACGGTTTAGGGTCAATATTTTTAAGCAGCGCAACGAGGTCGGCATGGTCGTGCGCTACATCGTCGTCGATATACCCTCGATGAACGCATTGGGCTTGCCGAGTATTGCGTCAGACTTGATTTGCCAAAAACGCGGCCTACTCCTTGTCGTCGGTGCGACTGGGTCGGGTAAATCTACATCGTTGGCATCGCTCATCGATCACCGGAACAGCACCATGGGCGGTCATATTGTCACTATCGAAGATCCTGTCGAATTTATTCATCGACACAAAAAGTCGATCGTGAACCAGCGCGAATTAGGCGTTGATACGCGAAGTTGGGATAACGCCCTTAAAAATACATTGAGGCAAGCACCGGACGTCATCTATATCGGTGAAATCCGTGACAGAGCGACGATGGAATACGCCATGTCATTCGCAGAGACGGGTCACTTATGTGTTTCGACGCTACACGCTAATAACGCTAACCAAGCGCTTGAACGGATTATCAATTTCTTTCCAGAGGAGAGACACGCTCAGCTGTTAATGGATCTCTCACTGAATCTCATTGGTATTCTGTCGCAGCGCCTCATCGTCAGTTCGGCAGGGGCACGCTGCGCCGCAATTGAAGTGCTTTTGGCATCACCACTGGTCAAGGACTTGATTCTTCAGGGCGATATACTGTCCCTAAAAGAGGTCATGGAAAAGTCGGTTGACCAAGGAATGAAGACCTTTGATCAGGCGCTATTGGGTTTATTCCACGCCGGGCAAATCTCGGAAGAAGAGGCTCTGCGCAATGCCGATTCGGCGAATAACCTAAGACTCAAAATTAAGCTCGCCAACGACGGGCGTGTGGGCGGTGGCAGCGGGTTGTCGTTGGAGGGCTCCGATTAAGATCAGGAGTTTAATTCAACCAGAAGGTTGTCCACGACGCGCTCTAACTGTTTGAGTGTGCTGCACTCAGCGGCAGTGTCGCAGTTACGGATGACGCCCTGCATTTCAGAGTCACCTGTGCCCCAACTGCGCTGACTCTCTGGATTTAACCAAATGAGTTGCCTGCACTTCGAGCGTATCTGGGCCAACAGGTCGAGTCTTGGGTCGGTATTGTTGTTTCGTGCATCGCCGAGAATAATCACCGTTGTCACACGATTAATATCGGACATCGCAAGTCGTGCGAAATCTTCAAATGCGCGAGCGTAGTCGGTGGCACCGCCGTATTTTAAATTAACGCGCTCAATCGCGACCTCAACGGGCAGTGCTCTCAGGGTTTCGGTGACCTCACCGAGATTGGACGAAAATGCAAAGCTACGCGTTCTGGGCAGGACGTCCTGCAACGAGTGTAAAAATAATAGTAAGAACTTTGCATACGCGGCAACTGACCCGCTGACATCGCACAATATGAGGATCTGAGGCTTACGCCGGATACTTTTTCGCCACCGTGGCTGAAACGGGACACCGTCGGTTGCCATGGCTTTACGCAGTGTCGGTGCAATAGCCAGCTGACCCCGCTTTACCCGCTTGCGAATTCGTCCGTGGCGAGCTGCTAATTTGCGCGTCATGCGCTCCAAAAGTCGCTTCAGTCGGGCGCGATGGTGCTGATCAACGTTGCCCAATGACATATTGCTGAGAGCGTCGTCGAGCATATCTTCGGCGTCGCCACTGGCGTGGACCATGTAGGCACGATCGACCCGATCGCGCACTTTGTTTCTGAGTTGTTCGCGCAACGCTTGAACAGCTTCAAAGGCTGCAGGCTCGGTAGACTCGAGTTCTACCGCGGCATCACGCAATGCTTGTTCACCCAGAGCGTCCAGCATTTTTCGAATGTACTGGCCGCGCTGGGTGAGTAGTTTAATCGCAGAGACATCGACTTGCTGTGCCGCCGTTTCAACGGCAATTGCGATGGCCGCTTCATCACCACTTTTTAATGCGTCAACCAGCTCGCTTGATAGGTTGGCAGCGAGTTCGGGCTGGGCCTGAATGGCTTGAGAGAGCTGCTCGCCTAATTCCTGCGGGGAGAGTGCGGTGGCGTCCTGTTCAGCGGTTTGGTTTGGTGTACTACTGTCTGAATCCGTGTCGGACTTAGGTGCCCCAAAATACTGCTCGAATGCCTCGTTAAACACAGTGACTTCAAACTTTGATTTGGCCAGTGCGCTGCCAAGGCCGCTTTTTAAAAGCGTGCGGTCGCTGTAACCCACGAGTCCAGCAACTTCCATAGCCACCAATGAATCCGCAGGCGAGATAAGAATGTCGCGACCGCGAAGGAACTCGATAAACGCCAGCAATCGGTCCGTAGGTGCATCTTGATTGGCGCGCTCGACTGGGTTCATAAGACGGTTAGGCGTCAGTGACCTTTTGTTCCTGACTCAATAGCCCTGAAAGATTATCGACCACACTCGTCAGGTCATCCTCGTACTTGAGGAGAGCGTTTAACGAGCTGCGAACCAGGTCTTCTTCGAGAGAGTCCGCGTGCAACAGCACCAGGCTCTTAGCCCAGTCAATCGTTTCAGAAACCGAAGGAAGCTTCTTGAGATCCATTTCGCGCACTCTGCTCACAAATTCCACGAGGTGGTCGGTCATCGCCTGCGTAATTTGAGGGACACGTGCTCTCACGATACGACCTTCGAGTTGTGTCGTGGGGAAGTCGATGTGCAAGTGCAAACAGCGTCTTTTGAGCGCGTCTGACAAATCTCGAGTGTCATTACTCGTCAAAAATACTAGGGGCTTTGATCGACCTTTGAGTGTTCCTAGTTCGGGGATGGATACCTGGAAATCGGATAAGACTTCCAGGAGCAGTGACTCAAACTCAAAGTCGGCTTTGTCAATTTCGTCGACCAGCAGTACGACACTTTGCTCTGAGTCGATCGCTTGTAAGAGCGGTCTTGGCTCTAGGAACTCTTTCGAAAAGAACACGTCATCGAAGCTGTGTAGCCGCTCCACGGATTCGCGAAGACCCTGCGCTCCGTCCATGACCTCAGCGAGTTGTGTTTTCAGTAGCTGGGTGTACAGAAGCTGCTTGCCGTACTTCCACTCATAGATCGCCTTAGATTCATCAAGGCCCTCGTAGCACTGCAAGCGCACGAGTGGGGCGCCGGTCACTTCAGCGCAACTTTTGGCGAGCTCCGTTTTACCCACCCCGGGTGGACCCTCCACCAAAACGGGTTTCCCCAGTGCTGCTGCTAAGTAAACCACCGTTGCGATTTGTTCGTTGCAAATATAGCCGGCAGTCGCCAGCGCCTCGACGATGTTGTCGACGCTATTGAGTTTCTCAAAGGAATGGGACATACAAATATTCCTAGTTTGACGTTATCCGCCGGTAACATTCATTAGTCTTACGACCTGTGGCTCGTCCGGTTGGTCGAACACATGACGCTCGGGTTTATACGCAAGAGCGGCCACAATTGCACGCTTCAAACTGGCGGAATCCATATCGCTTCTAAGCATTTGACGTAAATCGAGCGAATTTTCATGGCCTAGGCATAAGATCAAGCGGCCATCTGGCGTCACTCGTAAGCGGTTACACGAGTCACAGAAATTATGGGTGATCGGTGATATGACGCCGACTTCTGTTTGGGTGCCCTCCACTTTATAGCGACGGGCTGGGCCATCGGTGTTCGCACCCACAATTGGTAATAGATTAAATCGTGATCTGATCGTTTCTAGCACGCGTGCCGAGGGCACCAAGCTGAGCGTTCGATCCGTTTGGGTGATGTGCCCCATCGGCATTTCTTCGATGAACGCAATATCGATGCCTTTCTCAAGCGCATAGTCAAGGAGTGGCTCTATTTGTGTCTCATTCTGCCCGGTGAGGAGCACCGTGTTGAGTCGAATGCGCTCAAAGCCGGCCTCAACGGCAGCATCGATACCGGCGAGTACCTTCGTAAGATCGCCGGTGCGCGACAGCTCAGAAAATTGGTGCTGACAGAGGGTATCCAAGCTCACGTTAATACGCGAGACGCCGGCGTCGACAAGTGGCTGAGCAAGTTGGGTTAGTTGACTACCATTGGTCGTGAGTACCAGGTCTTTTAGGCCCTTGATGCTATTTAGGTGCCTCGCAATCTCGACAATATCGGGTCTGATGAGCGGCTCGCCGCCTGTCAGTCGAATTTTCTCTACCCCGAGTTCGACAAACAACGTTGCTAAGCGCACGATTTCTTCACCAGAGAGAACCGACTTTCTAGGCAGAAACTGCATTTCCTCGGTCATGCAATATTGACAACGAAAGTCACATCGATCCGTAACCGACAGTCTGAGATAACGGATACTGCGATCAAAGGTATCGACAAGTGAGGTTGGCTGGGATTTCATGGGGGGTAGTGTAACGAAGAAGTGTGGGTAGGACGCAATGCTAAGATCGCATTGGTTTAAATTAAATTCCTCGGTCGTGCCAGGGCTCGCTGTTGCCCTTTTTGCAGGGGTGGTCTCGTCAGTCCTCGGTCAGACAGATGCCGCTTCTGTCACGACGGCCGTGGCTGTTGTGTGTGTGTTTTGGTGGATTTTTGAACCGATACCGATTCCGGTGACATCGCTCATACCCATGAGTGTTTTACCGCTGTTGGGTGTGATCAGCCCGACGGATGTCGCGGCAGCCTATGGGTCGCCACTGATCTTGTTGCTCATGGGCGGATTTTTGTTGTCAAAGGGCATGGAGTCAACGGGCGCTCATACCCGAATCGCGGTATCAGTTGTACGTTTTGTAGGTGCCGACGAACCACATCGGCTCATCATGGGGTTTATGCTGGCGGCGGCGCTCTTAAGTATGTGGATTTCCAATACGGCGACAGTTCTTATGCTCTTGCCGGTGGCCTTGGCTGTGGTGTCGACCTCGAATGCACCCGCGGCATTGGGACCTCCACTATTACTTGGCTTGGCCTGGGCGTGCAGCATCGGCGGTCTCGGTACGCCCATAGGGACGCCACCGACACTGATTTTCATGCAGGTTTATGAAGAAACGACTGGAACGGCAGTCAGTTTTAGTCAGTGGATGTCGTGGGGTGTGCCCATTGTGGCCATTATGGTTCCGTTAGTGGCTGTTGGTTTGGCGCGGAAGGTGCCGTGTGATTTGGTGGTTAACTTGCCCGATATTGGCGCCTGGCGCAGTGGGGAGAAGCGAGTCTTAATAATCTTTGGACTGACTGCAGTGGCGTGGATGACGCGTACAGAGCCGTTTGGTGGTTGGCGTGAATGGCTGGGCATGTCCACGGCGAACGATGCCGCTGTCGCATTTTGTGCTGTGGTTGCACTTTTTATAGCGCGGGATAAAGAGGGCGAGCCGCTCATCACTTGGGAGCAAGCGAGCGCTATTCCATGGGGTGTATTGCTGTTATTTGCCGGCGGTATAACGCTTGCAAAAGGATTTGTTGCGTCGGGACTTAGCGGTCAAGTCGGTGAGTTGCTCGCAAGTTTGGCACTGGTGCCGACATTACTCGCGATAGCGGCGGTTGCACTCTTGGTGACTAGCTTGACTGAGGCGACATCGAATACAGCGACGACGGCCTTACTCATGCCAATACTTGCTGCGGCGTCTTTGGCGGCTAATATTGACCCCTTGATTTTAATGGTACCTGCGGCGATGAGCGCAAGCTGTGCATTTATGTTGCCGGTGGCGACTGCGCCTAACGCGGTCGTCTTCGGGACCGGTCAAATCGATATACGAACCATGGTCCGATGGGGTGTCTGGGTGAACTTGCTGGGTGTATTGGTGATTACGGGCGTTGTCTTTTTGTTTGCCGCTGGGTAGCGCGTACTCGCAGCGGCAACCAAGGAGAAGTTTACAGCAGTGCCATCATCGTCTCGGCTGAGCTCGCATCAACCCCGGGACCTTCTTCGACGTTGAGGTGAGTGATAACGCCGTTGTCGACAAGCATAGCGTAGCGCTGGCTTCGCTTGCCCATGCCAAAACCTGTGGCATCCAGTGTGAGACCCATGGCGTCGGTGAATTCGGCATTACCATCTGCGACCATCACAATTTCACTGGCGTTTTGAGCGTCGCCCCAGGCGCCCATAACGAACGCGTCGTTGACCGATAGGCAGGCGATTGAATCGACGCCCGCTGCTTTAATTTTGTCTGCGTTTGCGACGAAGCCAGGAAGATGCGCCATCGAACACCCAGGTGTGAAGGCGCCGGGTAGGGCGAACAAAATGACACGTTTGCCACCAAACAAGGCGTCGGTCGTGAGCGGGGTGGGCCCTGACTCGCCCATGACAGAGAGTGTGCATGAAGGGACGTTGTCCCCAGTAGAAAGTGCCATTGGTATCTCCAAGTGATTAAAACAAAAAACAAATACTCGGCGAAAACATCACTCATGTGCAAGGGTTTGCGTCAGTTTCTGCGGTGTCGTGACATGATTTTGTCGCACGTTGTTTTTGTTTTTTTTAACAAATTGGTCATTTATCTGAACGGATAGCGCTCGCCCTTGCGTATACCGTTCAAGTTTACCCATGTCAAAAGGCAAGTTCGCACCTTGTGTTTTGCTGGCGAAAACCCCATGTACTTGCCTACACAATATTACGGAATTTGAGATGTCTGGAACCGCAGAGGTATCAACAGTGGCAGCACGCCTGTCAGTTCGAAAAATGTTCATCGCAGGCATTGCGACGGTTACTGGATTGGTACTGACGTGGGTTGTTCTGACCGCGAAGTCGGAGCCGCAGGCGGGCCCACCGCGGGATCGACCCGCACCGATGGTCAGCATCATCGAGGCACAGCCTTCAACACACCAGTTGCTGGTTTATACGCAGGGTACTATCGATGCAAAGCGTCGCGTCGACTTGGTAGCTCAGGTCACAGGGAAGGTGGTGAGCGTCAGTTCCGAATTTGCCGACGGCGGATTTTTTAAGAAGGGCGACGTATTACTCACGATTGAGCGCGATGATTACGAGTTCTCACTTGCGCGTGCTCAGTCGGCGCTAGCCCAGTCACAACAGCGACTTGCCGAGGAGCGTGGGCGCAGTCGGCAAGCACGCCGAGAATGGCGCGAGTTAGGCTCTAACGAGGCTAATGATTTATTTCTCAGAAAGCCTCAGCTAAGAGCCGCGCAATCCGCGGTGACAGCAGCTGAAGCCGATGTATCGGCCGCCGAGCTTGCACTCGATAGAACCGTTATCCGCGCGCCATTCGACGGTCGTGTTCAACAAAAGCGTGTTGACGTTGGACAGGTCGTTGTCAACGCGACGCCGCTGGCGCACATTTACGCACTGGACGAACTCGAGCTCCGCTTGCCGCTCTCGGACGCACAATTGGCGCTTTTACCGCAGCAGTTACTGACTTCTTCCGACGGTATGGTTGGCTCGTCTTCACGAGTTTCGGTCGATATCGGTGGGCGAGCCTGGCAGTTTTCTGCACCGATTATGCGTTCAGAGGCAGAGCTTGATCGGCGGAGTCGCGTCGCCACGGTCATTGCAGAGTTCCCCGGAACCTCCGACCTCGCGTCGGGTAGGCCCGTTCTTACGCCTGGGATGTTCGCGCGTGCTGAATTGCTGGGGCGCCCAGTTCCTAATGTTATTGAGCTTTCAAACGCGGCTTTGAGCCCGGATGGCCATGTTCTTGTCGTCAGCGAGGAGTCGAAGCTTGAGCGGCGGGATGTTGGAATCATCAACCGTCAAGGCGCGTCGGTGTGGGTGTCGGGTATCGCCAGCGGTGAACGCGTGGTGACGCAACTCAATAATACCCTGTTTCCTGGTCTTCGTGTGGCAACTCAGCGGGCGGTAAATTGACGTGAACGGACTGATTACCTGGTTTATCAAAAACCCGATTGCGGGCAATTTGTTAATGGTGCTGCTGATCATTGGTGGCTACACCAGTATTCCGAAACTCGATAAGCAATTTTTCCCAACTCCAGAAGTCAATCAAATTGAAATTCGCATGGAGTTCAGGGGGGCGAGCCCTCGGGAAGTTGAGGAACAAATTGCCGTTCGTATTGAAGAGGCGATCCATGATCTCAATGGTATCGAGGAGCTTAGATCCACCTCGCGTGAGGGCCTGGGGATCGTAATGGTGGAGGTAGAGAGCGACTACCCGACTCAAAAATTAACGAACGACATTAATACACGGGTCGACGCAATTCGCAGTTTCCCCTCTGATGCAGAGAGGCCCACGGTCACGGAGAGGACCTATCGACATCAGATGGGGCGCGTTCAGATCTACGGAGACTTAAGTGAACGAGAGATGAAGGAGTTGGGCGAGACGTTGCGTGACGAGCTCGTCCGAGAGCCCTGGGTCTCTGTGGTAGAACTGCAGACAGCACGGCCCTATGAGTTATCCATAGAGGTCTCTGAAGACAGTCTTAAGCGATTTCAGTTGACGCTCGATCAGGTGGCGGCCGCGGTGAGAACCGCATCGATTAACTTACCTGCAGGTGCGGTGCAGCGTGAGAGCGGCGACTTGCTGATACAAACCCGAGGTCAGGCTTACGACCGTGCAGATTTTGAGTCCATTGTTCTGCGCAGTGATATTTCGGGCCAAGAGTTATTACTTAGCGATGTGGCCGCCGTGCGCGACACTTTCGAAGATGTTGATGTCGATATTGAGTTCAATGGGGCTCGCTCGCTGGGCTTGAACGTGTTTGTGACGACCTCCCCAGACGTTATTTTGACCACAAATACGGTTAAGGCTTGGGTCAAGGAGCGCGAACTGTCACTTCCAGACGGCGTATCACTTGAGTTTTGGCAAGACCCATCGAAATCTTTCAAAGAGCGTGTCCGTACGCTCGTCAGTAACGGTTTAGGGGGACTGTTTTTAGTCATTATTGTGTTGATGCTGTTTCTTCGGCCCATGCTCGCATTCTGGGTGTCAGTGGGCATTATTGTGGCTTACATGGGAACCCTGTTTCTCCTGCCTTATACCGGTCAGGGCCTCAACATGATCTCTCTGTTTGCCTTTTTGTTGACGCTAGGCATTGTGGTGGACGATGCAATTATCGTTGGGGAGTCGGTGCATTCGGCACAATCCAGAGGTTTGAGTGGCGTGCACGGCGCTTTGGTGGGGACACGTCAGGTGGTCAAGCCCGTTGTCTTCGCCGTGATCAGTACCATGGTGTTTTTCGCCCCCATGTTTTTCTTGCCGGGCGAATGGGGTCCTGCTTCAAAGGGTATCCCGGTGGTGGTGTGTCTCGCCTTGGCCTTTTCCCTCATCGAAAGCCTTCTTATTTTACCGGCCCACCTGGCGCACATGAAGCCAGAGCCAGAGGTTGCGGATGCGGGCTGGCTCACGCGAACACGGATGGCCTGTGCGAGTGGCTTGTCTTGGTTTGCCAACGAGCGCTACCGACCATTTCTCGCAAAGTGCCTGCGCAATCACGCGATGGTTGGAGGCTTCTTTTTAGTCTTACTCTCTTTCAGCCTGGCACTCTTTGGTGGCGGGTATCTTAAGAGTGCCTTTTTCCCCCGTGTCAATTCAGACTTTGTTGTGGGAATGGTCGAGCTGCCGCAAGGGGGCGCTTTTAGCGACTCGCAGGCGATGCGCGACCGATTAGTGGGTGCGGCCGAGGAGTTAAAGACCAGTTACAACAATCAGCCGCGTTACAAAGATAAGCCAGCCATTGATAATATTTTGGGGGTTGCGGGCGGTAACAAGGTCGATTTATTAGTTCAGACAGTCAACGATGATTTGGACACGGAGGAAATGACCAACCGACTGCGTGCCAGCTTAGGCGATCTTTCGGGAGCGAAAGATGTGCGTTTTGATTACACGATACGCGATCCAGGAAAACCCATTACGCTTTTATTTGCGTCTGATAGCATCGCAGATTTAGAGGTCTTGTCGCAGGATGTTCGTCTCGCTTTAGAGCGTTATCCTGGCGTTTTCGATGTCAGCGATAGCTTTGATGCGCCGATGGAGGAGCTGGTTTTATCGCTGAAACCTGCTGCAGAAAACTTAGGCCTGACGCTTTCAGACGTGGCACGTCAAATCCGGCAAGCGTTTTATGGCGAGGAGGTTCAGCGAGTACCTCGCAACGGAGAGGATGTTCGAGTTATGGTCCGCTATCCCGAGGCCGAACGTCGCGCGATTGCAAACATTAACGCCATGTACATCCGGACGCGCGATGGAACAGAAGTGCCGTTTTCGACGGTCGCGACATACCGTGTTGAGACGGGTTATCAGTCGATTGAGCGACTTGATCGATTGCGGACCTTGGAGGTCAGTGCTGACGTGTCAGAGGACGGCGCCGCGCCGCGCGCCATTGTCGAGTCAGTACTGAGCAGTGACGGCCCTATCTGGCTTCAGCGTTATCCCGGACTGACCATTAATATGGATGGCGAGTTGCAAGAGGAGATCGAGTTTCAGCAGGCAATGGTCTATATGGGGTCGTTATCAATGCTGGTTATTTTTGGTTTGATGGCAATCGCATTCAAGTCTTACTGGCAGCCGTTACTGGTTTTGACCGCCGTGCCGTTTGGCTTGATGGGCGCGATTTTCGGCCACTGGCTGCTGGGTTGGCAGGTGAGCATGTTCTCCATTATGGGCGTGATCGCCTGCGCGGGGGTGGTTGTTAATGACAATCTCGTTTTGATCGATCGCGTGAATAATTTGCGCGCCGAGGGCATGGAGCTGGTCGATGCCTTGCTGCAGGGCGCCACTGATCGGTTTCGTCCTATTATTCTCACCTCAGTCACCACATTTGTGGGCCTTGTGCCGATCATGTTGGAAACGAGTGTTCAGGCACAATTTCTCATCCCGATGGTGACCTCCCTGTCTTTCGGGGTTCTGTTTGCCACGGGTGTTACGCTGGTACTGGTACCTGCGCTGTATCTCCTGGGTGATGACATGGGTAAGTTATTTATGAGTGTGACAAAACGGGAGTTAAAGAGTGCGAGCTCAGACCCGGTGCCGCCCATGGTTTAAGCGAGGCACCTAAAACAAAGGCGCCTAAAACAAGGCGCGTAAAAAAGGGTGCCTACAATGAGGTTCAGAAAAAAGTGGGCGATGAGCCCCCTTTTCTTGTGACCGACTTTCTACCCTGTCGGGCCTGCAGCGATGATGTCGTCGCTTACGTCAAACTTCTCAATATTGTCTCTGAATAAACTGGCGAGTTTTTTAGCCTGTGCATCATACGCCTCATCGTTACCCCAGCTTGCTTTAGGGTCAATGTACTCGCTTGCCACACCCGGGATACTGACAGGGAAGTCGAGGTTCAGTGCGTCGAGATGCTTGGTTTCGACATTGAGTAATGCACCGCTCTGCGCTGCGGCCACCACGGCTCGTGTTACCGGAATCGGGAAACGACTCCCTTTACCATCAGAGCCGCCGGAGCCGCCGGTCCAACCTGTATTGACGAGGTAGACCTGAGAGCCAAAAGCAGCGACTCGCTTCATTAATAAGTCGGCGTAATCTTGCGCTGGGCGTGGCATGAAGGGTGCACCAAAACAGGTGCTAAACGTGGGGTGAATGCCCGCTTCTGCACCTAGCTCGGTTGAGCCTACACGTGCTGTATAGCCTGATAAGAAATGAAATGCCGCAGCCTCTTTGGACAAAAGGCTGATCGGTGGAAGCACACCCGTGACATCGCAGGTCAAGAAGATAACGCACTTGGGTTCGCCCCCCA
The DNA here is from genome assembly GCA_029251065.1 of Luminiphilus sp. Lineage (GTDB taxonomy): Bacteria > Pseudomonadota > Gammaproteobacteria > Pseudomonadales > Halieaceae > Luminiphilus. The sequence goes on along the minus strand of JAQXEB010000034.1, from coordinate 2,125 downwards.
TATTAGTCGCTGAGCGTTTCTCTACATGGTATAGGGGATAACAGCAGCGACCGTTCTCAGTCAGCGTCGTGTCTGAATAATCAGCGTGTCGAGCGTCATTGAGGGCTACATTCTCAACAATGGCACCAAAGCGGATCGCATCCCAAATAATGGGCTCATTTTTTTGACTCAGATCGATGGTTTTTGCATAACAGCCACCCTCGATATTAAATACTGAGCCGTGTGCCCAACCGTGCTCATCGTCACCAATTAGGTAGCGAGCGGGATCTGCTGAGAGGGTCGTTTTCCCGGTTCCAGAGAGACCAAAAAAGAGCGTAGTATCGCCCTCGTCGCCAATGTTTGCGGAGCAGTGCATGGGTAGCACATCTTTCTCAGGTAATAAAAAGTTTTGTACTGAGAACATCGCCTTTTTCATTTCACCGGCGTAACGCATACCCGCAATCAGAACTTTTCGTTGCCCGAAGTTGATGATCACGACACCCTCTGAGTTCGTGCCATCGCGCTCAGGGTCACACACGAAATCTGCGACGTTCATGATTTTCCACTCGGCTTTATCCGAGGGGTTGTAATTCTCGGGTCGAATAAACATGTTTCGCCCAAAGAGGCTTTGCCAGGCTGTTCCTGTGACCACTTTTACCGGCAAATAGTGGTCGTGATGCTCGCCGACATGTAGATGCTGGGCCCACTGCTCTCGGGTTGAGATATGTGCTTTCACACGATCCCATAGCGCGTCGAATTTTGAGGGACAGAACTCTCGGTTCACGCTGCCCCATTCGATCGCGTCTTCACTCGATGCTTCGCGCACAACATAGCGGTCTGCGGGTGAACGTCCTGTTCGGTGTCCCGTTTCAACGCGCAAGGCGCCGGTATCGGTGAGACAGCCCTCATTCCGGTCTAGTGCCATCTCGATGAGCTGTGCTGCGTTGCTGTCTGTGTGTTTGTTGGGTGCTTTTGCACTCTGTTCAACGGTCATGGGTGTGTGCTTCCAGTGTGAGTGTGAAGAAACAGTCAACCAATCAGTGGATTGTATGCTCCTCTGACAGGTGTACATCGTCGCGCGAAAAGTGGTAGCTCTCGCCACACATTTCGCAGTTCATCGCCACTGTTGTCTGTTCTTCGAACAGTTCAGTGATCTCATGGTTAGGGAGTAAGCGTATCGCGTTTAGACTGCGTTCACGTGAGCAGTTACAGGCGAATGTTATACGCTTTGGCTCGAACCGGTGTACGGTCCATTCGTTAAATAACTGGTACAAGAGTGTGTCAGTTTCTGAGTCGATCAATTCGTCGGCCGAGAGGGTGTCTGCAAGCGCACACAGCGTGACCCATTGGTCGAGACGTTCGTCCTCATCCGCCACCAACTGCGATGGGAGCTGTTGCAGCATCAGGGCCGCTGACGCACCGTTTCGTGTGGATAACCAAAATTTAGTCGCCAGTTGCTCACTCTGTTCGAAATAGTCGCTGAGGACGTCCGCTAATTCGTCCCGTTGCACAGCAATGATGCCCTGATAACGCTGGCCGATGTCGGGTTCGACGGTCAGTGTTAGGACGCCCTGGGGAAGATGGCTGCTCAACGGACCTTCTGGTGTATCCAGTTCACCACGAGCCAAGCCCCGCACTTCGCCGTCGCTCGAGCACTCGAGCATAATCAGGGATACTGGGCCCTCACTTCGCCCTTGCAAGACGACTCGTCCGTCAAATTTTAAATTATTTGAAATGACTACCGTTGCCGCAGCGAACTCGCCCAACAAGCGGCGAATACCTGCGCCGTAGTCGTGGGCCGCTAATAAATCAGTAAGCACATGATCGAGGGTGACGGTCTCCCCACGGATATCCGCATCCTTGAAAAGAAAACGGACACTATCATCGTTGGAGGGATGCTTTGACATGTGAATAGTCTAACAAGGTCGCCTCTTTGAGCGACCTGAAACTCGCATAGAATATTCACAATCGAGCCGCTGTATAGCGGCTCGACGTTTTAGCCAGCGGCAAGTGCCTTAACTTTGGCGTTCAAGCGACTCTTGTGCCGAGCTGCTTTGTTCTTGTTAATGATGCCCTTGTTGGCCATGCGGTCAATAACGGGAACAGCTTGGTTATAGGCGTCTTGAGCAGAGCCATGTTCACCGGT
>JAQXEB010000033.1 GCA_029251065.1 Luminiphilus sp. | reverse complement strand
GCGGTACCGATTTCACAAATACAGTTTCACGGAAATGAATCCGCTCAATTTTGTCAGGGTTTTGGGCGTCCCTATGTCAAAAGTATCGCCGTATCGACCCACGACGAAATGCAACAGGTCATTCGTGAACACTCGGCCTCGAGAGCGTTTTTATTCGACACGTTAGTACCTGGTAAGCATGGGGGTACCGGAAAATCCTTTGATTGGACAAAAATACCGGCAAAAAATGTTGGACATCGGGTCCTTGCGGGCGGGTTAAACGCGGAAAACGTCGCCGAAGCGATTAGAATAGGGGATCCAGACGCCGTCGATGTGAGTAGCGGTGTCGAGAGTAGCGCCGGTGTAAAAGACCACGATCTTGTTCGACGATTTGTTGCGGCCGCGAAGCAGGCAGGAAAGGAAATTACCTAATGACAATAGATATTAATCCAGAGCTGTACGCTCAAGTTCCCGACGCGCACGGACGCTTTGGCGTGTATGGCGGGAAGTTTGTCGCTGAGACGTTAATGGCCGCCTTGTCTGAGCTTGAGAATTTATACAACGAACTCAAAGATGATCCTGTCTTTTTGCGCGAGTTCGACCTTGATCTCGCCCACTATGTCGGGAGACCGTCTCCGCTGTATGAGGCGGCCCGCTGGTCGGACATGATTGGAGGAGCCCGTATATTTTTGAAGCGTGAAGACCTGAATCACACCGGCGCGCACAAAATCAACAATACTATTGGGCAGGGTTTGCTTGCCAAGTACATGGGGAAGAAGCGTGTGATCGCTGAGACCGGTGCTGGGCAACACGGTGTTGCCAGCGCGACAGTGGCTGCCCGTCTTGGTCTGGAATGTCAGGTCTTCATGGGTGAAGAGGATGTGAGGCGACAAGCGCTCAATGTTTATCGTATGAAGCTTTTGGGGGCTGAGGTGATCCCAGTATCCTCAGGGTCGAAAACACTCAAAGACGCAATGAACGAAGCGTTACGTGACTGGGTGACCAATGTCGACAACACATTTTACATTATTGGCACAGTAGCAGGTCCGCACCCTTACCCAATGTTGGTACGCGACTTTCAGAGTGTGATCGGTCGTGAGGCTCGGTCTCAGTCACTCGCGATGACCGGGAAACTGCCCGACGCGTTGGTTGCGTGTGTTGGCGGAGGCTCAAATGCGATCGGTTTATTCCACCCATTCTTGGGGGACAACGATGTGGCTATGTATGGCGTAGAGGCCGGTGGTAAAGGCGTTGAAACGGGTGAGCACGCGGCGGTGCTGACTGCTGGAACTCCCGGCGTTTTGCACGGCAACCGAACCTATCTCATGCAGGATGACAATGGTCAGATTATTGAAGCGCATTCAATATCCGCGGGTTTAGATTATCCCGGTGTTGGTCCTGAACACTCATGGCTTAAGGATATTGGTCGAGTAAACTACGTTTCCGCGACTGACACTGAGGCACTTGCAGCTTTTCACCGAGTCACGCGCGTTGAGGGAATTATGCCTGCCCTTGAGACAGCCCATGCGTTGGCCTACGCGGAAAAGTTGGCGGCAGAGATGACACCAGACCAACACATCATTATTAATCTGTCAGGCCGAGGCGATAAAGACATTCTCACCGTCGCTGAAATCGACGGCATTGATTTGGGAGCACTTTGATGTCTCGCTTAGGCCCCGTTTTTCAGCGTCTGCGCGATGAGGGCCGTCGTGCAGTCATTCCCTATTTGGTGGCCGGAGACCCCTACGAGGGACTCACGGTGCGATTGATGCACAGCCTCGTAGAGGCGGGCGCGGACGTCATTGAGGTGGGTGTGCCATTTTCCGATCCAATGTCAGAAGGGCCTACCATTCAGAAAGGTCATGAACGCGCGCTGGCCGGTGGAACGAGTCTTAATTCAACGCTTGCTTTGATTGGTGAGTTTCGTAAAACCGACCCTGAAACACCGCTGATACTCATGGGCTATGCGAACCCACTCGAGCGAAAGGGCTATGCTGCAGTCGCAGATGCCTGCGCAGAAGCGGGTATTGATGGTCTGATTACGGTTGATTTGCCACCCGAGGAGGTGGCCGTAATGAACACGGAACTTCAGCGCCATTCGATTGACAATATTTTTTTGATTTCTCCCACCACGACCGAAGATCGCGTCATTACGATTACCAAACAAGCCAGTGGATTTATCTACTACGTGGCGCTCAAAGGCGTGACCGGCGCAGGTCACCTCGACACAGAGGCGGTCGAGTCACACTTAGCAGTCATTCGTCAGCACACTGACCTCCCTGTTGCTGTGGGCTTCGGCATTAAGGACGCGCAGACAGCAGCGCGCGTTGCTGTTTGTGCAGACGCAGTTGTTGTGGGGAGTGCTTTGGTGGACGAGATAGACGCAGACTTTTCTGAACATCAAAATGACGCCCGTGCCATCGCGATCGGTGAATCGTTGATCTCAAGTATCCGCAAAGCCGTAAATTTGGCAACTTCCAACTAAAACGGTCAAAGACGTATACTGCCTATCGAGAAGTGCAGGGGATCAAAATGAGCTGGATTGATAAAATTATTCCCGCGGGTGTGCGTAAATCTGATGGGGATGTCAAGGCTAGTATTCCAGAAGGGCTTTGGCGCAAATGTGCGAAGTGCGACGCGGTTTTGTATCGACCGGATCTTGAGCGGAATGCCGAGGTCTGCCCAAAGTGCGACCATCATATGCGGATCACGGCACGTCGCCGTCTCGACTTGTTTCTTGATGAAGCGGGGCGAACCGAATTGTTCCCAGATATGGAGACCGTTGATCGACTCAAGTTCAAAGACAAGAAGCGTTATCGCGATCGTCTTAGTGTTGCGCAGAAGAGCACTGGTGAAAAGGATGCAATTATTGCGTTCCGCGGACAGTTGCGGGGCATGGACGTCGTAGTCGTAGCTTTTGAGTTCAATTTTCACGGCGGTTCGATGGGTTATGCGGTGGGCGAGAAATTTACACGAGCGGCTGGTGTGGCTCTTGAGAACAATATCCCACTCGTATGCTTTGCGGCATCCGGTGGTGCGAGGATGCAGGAAGCACTGATTTCTCTCATGCAAATGGCAAAGACGTCAGCGGTCATAGA
>JAQXEB010000032.1 GCA_029251065.1 Luminiphilus sp. | reverse complement strand
GTTCAAGGCGGCCTCGAGTGTCTCCCCACCGACATTATCGAAAAATACGTTCCACTTGTTAGGACAAGCGGCTGCAATCTGACTGTCAAGGTCGCCCTGTTTGTAATCAATCACGGCGTCGAGACCAGCGACTTCGGTTAGCCATCGGCATTTCTCTGAACCACCGGCGATACCGACGACCCGGCATCCTTTAATCTTGGCAATTTGACTTGCAACAGAGCCTGTTGCGCCCGCGGCACCCGAGACAAGGACGGTATCACCCGCCTGAGGCTGTCCGAGCTCGAGTAATCCAAAATACGCGGTGATGCCGGTGAGACCGATGACTGAGAGCATCATCTCTGGTGTCACGCCTTCAGGGATTTTGGTGACCCCGGTGACGCCCTCGCCCGGGGTAACCACGGCGTAGTCTTGCCAGCCACCCATAGTTTGCACCAGGTCTCCCTCAGCGAAATCACCGTGGTTTGACTGGACGATTTGGGCGACGGTTCCAGAGCGCATGACCTCGCCAATAGCGACAGGCGGAAGATAGCTCGGTCGATCAACCATCCAGTTTCGCTGTGTTGGATCGAACGAAAAGTAGAGGTTCTTAATGAGTATTTGGTTGTCGCCCAAGGCAGGAATAGAGCCTTCCACAAGGTCGAAGTTGGACTCCCCGATCATTCCCTCGGGTCTTTTGGCGAGCAGCCATTGGCGGTTGCGATTCATCGTGTGTTCCTTCTTTTCTTCGTGCGCTGCGCGTCTAATTTAAGTGGGTCGTAATCTGTCGGAGTGGACGCTTGTTAAATGCTCGATTCCAGCGACAACATAAGCCACGGCGATTTCAATACTGTCGTCCCTGCTGAGTCCACCTTTGCTGGACCACTCTGCAGCGGACCAGGCCGCACCCGAGGACAGTTGGACGATTAAGCGGGCTCTATCTTCATCGAGTTGGTAATGCTCAGCCATTTTGTTGATGAGGTAGGCTGCGCTAAACCGAGCGTTGCGCGCCAGTTCGTCGCTAATAATGCTTGCGATCTCCGGTTGGGTAATGAGCATGGGCAAAACCGACCCTGGAGCGTAGTGCTCAAAATTGCTTTTGACCGAAATACGAACAATGTCTTCAAACGTATTCGCCTCTTTTGCGGCCTCTAACGTCCGATCGCTAAAGCGCTCATATTCCCGCTTCAGCAGCGTTTGCAGCAGCACAATGCGGTTGGGAAAGTAGTTGTAGATTAAGGGCGCCGAGACGCCTGCGTACTTGGCCAGTCCTTCCATTGTGAAGTAGGAGACGCTCTCCATCACAATGATTTCAGCACTGCAATCAAGCAAGTGCTCTTGGCGTGCCTCAGGACTCAATCGTGTACGTTTCACTGTGCGGCTCTGCTTCCAATCTTATTAGTGTTTGTCATTAATAAGGAGTTTAGTTCACCGAGCCTGCGGCGTAAATAAAACTTGCAGTCGGTCCCGTAAGACCACCAGCACGTGTGTTTTGTTCTTAGATTTGATGAGCTGGGTTGTGCGTTGCCACCTGATGCCGCCCGCATTATCTGCTCTAACGACTTCAACGACTGACGCCTTGGTTGAGCAGCAGCCACGGCGGGCAAGACATGACAAAGTGACGTTTGCCCGCCCTCGACGTTCCTAACGCGAACGGAAACTGTGCCACTATGCCGGTGTGATAAAGAGAAAAGAGAGAGCGTCATGAGATTCACACGTTGGCTTCTTTGGAGCACCCTGCTCATCAGTTGTGCCAGTACTGCCCGAGAATCGGCGTTGAATAACGATTATGAGACGGTGTTTGCAGGGTTGGCGATGAGCTGCATTCACAAAGAGTACAGCAATAAAATTGCGCACTACATGAACGAGGAGGGCGACCTAAAACCCCCTCGTGAGTTGTACCCTGCGTTTTACGGGTGTTTCGATTGGCACTCGTCAGTTCATGGTCACTGGTTGTTGGTGCGGCTGCTCAATACCAATGCAAGTCTTGCTGATCGAGACGCGATTGAAGAAAAGCTCCATCAAAGTTTTAGTGCGGAAAACATCGTAGGCGAGTTGGCGAACTATCAGCGCCCGGGCATGAAGTCTTTCGAGCGACCCTATGGCATCGCTTGGTTACTGCAGCTGACCGCGGAGCTTCGACAGTCATCCTTGCCCAACGCGAAGACCTGGCTGAACAACCTGCTTCCCTTGGAGCGTCAGGCGGTCGCCAATATCAGCGAATGGCTTCCAAAATTGACACATCCGATCCGTACGGGCGAGCACAGCCAAACGGCCTTTGCATTCGGTTTGATGCTGGATTGGAGCAGAATTGCCGGCGACACCGTATTTGAGTCGCTACTGCAGCGGCGCATTCAAGCGCTATACGGCGCAGACACAAACTGCCCACTCGCTTACGAGCCGTCCGGGCAAGACTTTTTGTCGCCGTGCATGGCTCAGGCGGATCTGATGCGTCGCGTCATGACTCAAAAAGAGTTTTCGCAATGGCTTACCGCATTTTTCCCCACGCTGAACGAAGGAACCGGCAACGAATGGCTAGTACCCGCCGTTGTCACGGACAAGTCTGATGGCAAGCTTGCGCACCTCGACGGGCTAAATACCAGTCGTGCCTGGATGCTGGAGGGCATCATGACAGCG
>JAQXEB010000031.1 GCA_029251065.1 Luminiphilus sp. | reverse complement strand
CCGTTACTGATTCCTCTGTTTTTGTTCCAAGCCGATGTAAGGCGTTTGGCGCGTGAAGCCTCGCGAACCTCTCTCGCCTTTCTCGTCGCTGCGTTAGGCACGGTCGCAGGGGTCATTGTGGCCGCGCTCCTGCTTGACCTGAGTCAGCTGGGAGCCGCTTCGGAATTGGCAGCGGAGCGACGAGAAGCCGGGGTTGTGGGGCTTTTCGCATCGACCTATATCGGCGGCTCTGTGAACTACGCAGCACTCGGTGAGATCACTGGACTGAGCACCGATGCCTCCTTTTTTTCGGCCGCTACCGCGGCTGATAATTTATTTTCAGCCGTCTTCTTAAGTCTCATTGCCCTCGTTCCCGGTGCACACTGGATTGCGCGACATTTTGTGGAGCACAAGACCAGCGAGGCGGTTCAGGTCACCGAAACAGTCGTCACCCCAGCCAGTATTAGCTACGCCTTAGCCGCTGCAGCCGCCATCGTCGCTCTGACCGATTTATTGTGCTGGTGGCTGGAAATACCGAGCTGGCGTTACGCTGTAATGACGCTGATCTCCGTGGGTCTTGCGACCGCAGTACCACAAATTCGCGAGTGGTTTTCCGGGGCCTTTGAAGTCGGTGTCGCGCTCTCCTTTCCGTTTTTCGCGGCGATAGCGGCCGGTGCGGATATCCGAGCGATGATAAGTGTTGCGCCACTTTTGATCATTTTAGTCGCCATTCTTTTGACCGTTCATCTCACGGTGCTTTTGGTGTTGGGCAAAAAGCTCGGCTTAACTATTCCAGAGTTGCTGACCGCAAGTAACGCCGCAATCTTAGGCGCAACGACCGCGCCGGCAATGGCGGCGGCAAAGGGGTGGCACGATCAGGTCACCCCAGGCGTACTGGTTGGCGTGCTGGGCTATGCCTTGGGCACCTTTATTGGTACCGCATTGTTTCAGCTGTGGTAAAAGCTACTGGATACTGCGCTCGCAAGCCCCTAAACTTTAGCTGGTCTTAAGCTCGCACAACAACGTAACACTCAAGCAACAATCGCTTGGTAGATTTTAAATACATGACTAATACACCTGCCATAAACGATCCTAGTTACCTCCCTGAACTCGACCCCATGCTCGAGTACTACATCGTTGAGGAGCCTAAGTTCACGTTCGAGTCGCCCGACGACGGTCCGTTTACGCGCGCACTGGTGCGCTCGCTTGAAGGGTTTCTAGGGCGTCACAAGATGGAGCGCCATTATCAAGGGCTTAAGGCGAAGGACGTCGATTCGAAGACCTTCTTTCGTGACGCATTCAAACTCAGCAATATCACCCTTGACGGTGACCTAAGCCCGTTAGGGGAGATACCCAAGGGTCGTCCTGTGCTGTTTATCGCCAATCACCCCTTTGGCGTCATTGACGGTCTTATTCTGTGCAACATGGCGCTGGATTACGCAGACGACTTTCAAGTCGTCATCAATTCACTCCTCTGCCAAGATCGAGATCTCGTTCCACATTTTTTACCCATCGACTTCTCCGAAACGAAAGAAGCAGCAAAGCGCAATGTGAGATCAAAGCAGTTGGCGGGCAAGGCACTTGCGAACGGTGTTCCCTTGATTTTGTTTCCCTCGGGCATGGTCTCCACCGCCGATGCGCCCGGATTTGGCGACGTCGTTGACGCGCCATGGACGACGTTCATCGCAAAACTTGTCATGCAGTATCAGCCGACGGTGGTTCCCGTTTTTTTCCACGGACAAAATACGCGTCTTTTCCACGTGGCCTCTAACATCGCTGAACCCTTCCGAATGGCGATGCATATGCGTGAGGCACTCAAACGCTTCGGCCAAACGGTCTCGCTTGACGTGGGCGCCCATCACTCACCCGAGGACTACAACCACATTACAAGCCGCCAAGAAATGACAGAGCACTTTTACAAAATCGTCCAGGACACACAGCGTCCGCGCTAGCGTCTTTTGCGGTTAAATTAAGACCAGAAGTGCAATGGCGCCGAGCCACAAGAGAAAGCTTCTCTCTAAGAGACTGAGCACTCGGTCTAAGTGA